>JAZFVR010000188.1:0-5253 GCA_036447835.1 Alphaproteobacteria bacterium
ACATGGGCAGCCGCTTCACCCGCGACGCGGCGTCGATGGAGCTGTTGCTCGCCGCGCTGGCCGAGCGCGGCCTGCTGTTCCTCGATTCGCGCACCGCGTCGGGGTCGTTCGGCTGGCGCCTCGGGAAGCGCCGCGGCGTTCCCGTCGCCAAGCGCGACGTGTTCCTCGACAACGTCGTCGAGGCCGAGGCAATCCGCGCCCGCCTCGCCGAGCTCGAGGCAGTGGCGCGCGAGCGGGGCTACGCCGTCGGCATCGGCCATCCGCACGCGGCAACCATCGACGCCCTCGCCGAGTGGTTGCCGGGGGCCGCCGGGCGCGGCTTCGCGCTCGTCCCCATCAGCGCCATCGTCGCCCACCGCGAGCGCCTCGCCCTCGCCGCCCGGGATCGCGCGGGCGATGCGCACACCGATGTTTCGTCAAGGGAATCTACGCAATGAGCCAGGCCTATCTCGTCAACGGCATGACTTGCGAGGGCTGCGTGCGCGCGGTTACCAACGCGATAGAGCGCGCGCTTCCCGGCACCACGGTCGAGGTCGACCTCGCCTCGGGCCGGGTGAGCGTGGCGAACGGCGCCGAGGAAGGCGCGATCGCCCGCGCGGTCGGCGACGCGGTCTTCGAATTCGGCGGTCGCGCCGCGTAAGCCTTACCGGGAGCGAACGGCCTCGCCAAGCGACTACGCAGACCAGTTTATGGGGTCTGACCCCTTTATTATATTAAGGTCTTGCCCTTCGACAGGCCCGGGGCGAGGCCCTCGTTCCGGGGCGAGGCCCTCGTTCCGGGCCGTCTCGTTCCGGGCCGCCTCGGTCCGGGCCGCCTCGTCCCGAGCTCGACTCGGCGATGAGCTCAGCTCTTAGCGCAGCGCCTCCTGGGCGGCGCGGACGAGCGCGCGCGCCTTGCTGCGCGTCTCCTGGTACTCGGTCTCGGGATCGCTGTCGGCGACGACGCCGCCGCCGGCCTGGACGTACATGACGCCGTCCTTGACCACCGCGGTACGCAGCGCGATGCAGGTGTCCATGGCGCCGCTCGCCGAGAAGTAGCCGACGGCGCCGGCGTAGACGCCGCGCTTCTCGTGCTCGAGCTCGTCGATGATCTCCATCGCCCGCACCTTGGGCGCGCCCGAGACGGTGCCGGCGGGGAAGCCGCCGATGAGCGCGTCGAGCGCGTCGTACCTGGGGTCGAGCTCGCCCTCGACGTTCGAGACGATGTGCATGACGTGACTGTAGTTCTCGATGATGTTGCGCTCGGTGACGCGCACGGTGCCGATCTTGGCGACGCGGCCGACGTCGTTGCGCCCGAGGTCGAGCAGCATGAGGTGCTCGGCAAGCTCCTTGGGATCGGCGAGCAGGTCCTCGGCGAGCGCCTGGTCCTCCGAGGCGTTGGCGCCGCGCGGCCGGGTGCCGGCGATGGGCCGGATGGTTACCGTGCCGTCGCGCACCCTGACCAGTATCTCGGGGCTCGATCCCACCACCGCGAAGGCGCCGAAGTCGAGGAAGAAGAGGAACGGCGAAGGGTTGAGCCGGCGCAGCGTCCGGTAGAGCGCGAAGGGTGGCCGCGCGAACGGTACCGAGAAGCGCTGCGAGGGCACCACCTGGAAGATGTCGCCGGCGAAGATGTACTGCTTCGCCTTCTCGACCATCGCGTGATACTCCTCGCGCGTCGTGTTCGATGCGGGCTCGGGCAGCTCGACGGCGGCGCTTGCCTCGCGCGTGTGCGGCAGGCTGCGCTCGAGGTCGGCGACGGTCTCGGCGAGGCGTTCGCAGGCGCCGGCATAGGCCGCGCGGGCGTCGACGCCGTCTTCGGGCCGCACCGGCGTCACCACCGTGATGCGGTCCTCGATGTTGTCGAAGATGGCCATGATCGTCGGGCGCAGGAACAGGCCGTCGGGCGTTCCCAGCGGATCCGGATTGACGTCGGGCAGGCGCTCCATCAGCCGCACCATGTCGTACGCCATGTAGCCGACGAGCCCGGCGGCCATCGGCGGCAGCTCCCTGGGCAGATCGATGCGCGATTCGCCGATCACGCTGCGCAGCGAGGCGAGCGCGCCGTCGCCGTCCGCCTCGAACGCATCGGGCTCGACGCGCGCGGCGCGGTTGATCTCGGCGCGATCGCCGAAGCAGCGCCAGATGAGGTCGGGCTTGAGGCCGATGATCGAGTAGCGGCCGCGCACCGCACCGCCTTCGACCGATTCGAGCAGGAAGCTGTTGGCGCGGCCGTCGGCGAGCTTGAGCATCGCCGACACCGGCGTCTCGAGATCGGCGACGAGCGTGGTCCACACGACCTGCGGCGTGCCGGCGTCGTAGGCGGCGGTGAAGGCGTCGAGGGCGGGCGCCGCCTGCATCGCTAGAACAGCGCGTCGAGGGCGCTCCGATCGACGCGCACCGGGAAGCGCGCCTCGAGGACCGCGCGGTACTGGCTCATGACGTCGGTGGCGATGCTGGCGCGAAACTCATCGCTGAGGGCGTCGGTACCGGCCTCGTCGCCCGCCGGATCGGCCTCGACGATCTCGGTCGCCCGCGCCACCACATAGCCCCTGCGGTCGGCGGCGCGCGCAATCGCCGGCGTCCCGACGTCACGCGAGAACAGCGCGTCGACGAGGTCCGGCGCGAGCACACCCGCGCCGCCGTCGCCGTCGCGGCGCACCGGTGCGCTCTTTTCCGGCGTGCCGCCGAGGCTGGCGGCGACCTCGGCGAAGTCCTCGCCGGCGCCGATTCGTTCGACCGCCGCCCGGGCGCGCGCGATCATCGCCTTGTCGATCTCGGCGTTGCGCCACCCCACCGTCACCTCGTCGCGAATCGTCTCGAGCGGGCGCAACGCCGGCGCCGTCACGCCATCGACGCGGACGATGAAGTAGCTTCCCCGGGCGGTCTCGACGAGCAGCGAGGGCTGGCCCTCGGGCGTCTCGAAGGCGATGGTCAGGAACTCGACCACCTTCGGCAGGTTGTCGGCGTGCACGCCCGCCGGCGTTCGCCCGTTGGAATCGACCGCCTCGGCGCGGCCGAGATTGAGCTTCAGCTCGGCCGCCGCCTCCTCGAGGGTGGCGCCGCCGGCGAGCGTGTCGTCGAGCGTGTTGGTGAGCTGATAGAGCCCGTCGACGGCGTTTCGCCGGGCGATATCGCGCTCGATCTCATCGCGCATCTCGGCGAACGTGGGCACGCGTTCGGGCGTGACCGCGGTGACGCGGAAGACGTGCCAGCCGAAGGGGCTCTGCACCGGGGCGCCGACGTCGCCCTCGCCGAGGTCGAATACGGCGTCGGCGACCTCCTCGACGAGGCCGCCGCGGGTGACCTCGCCGAGCGCCACCTCTTCGGCGTCCATGCCGGCGAGGTCCTCGGCGACGGCGAAGAAATCTTCGCCGTTCATCACCCTTTCGCGCGCCGCCTTCGCGGTCCCTTCGTCGCCGAGCAGGATCTGGTCGACCGTGCGCTTCTCGGGCTGCACGAGCGCGCCGCGGCGGTCGTCGTATTCGGCCTCGATCTCCTCTTCCGAGACGGCGATCTCGTCAGCGAGCTCCTCGGCGGTGATGTGGATGAAGGTGAGCTTGCGGTACTCGGGCGCGGTGAAGCGCGCGGCATTCGCCTCGTGATACGCGGCGAGCGCCGCGTCGTCGGGCTCGCCCGCGTCGCCGACGCCATCCCTGCCGACGACGAAGTACTCGGCGACGCGGCGCTGTTCGCGGTGACGGTAGAGCGCCTCGACCAGGACGTCGGGCGAAGGCGCCGCCGCGGCGATGCTGCCCAGCAGCTGGCCCCGCCTGATGTCGTTGCGCAGTATCGCCACGTACTGCTCCTCGCTCAGGCCGCTGGCGGCGAGGGTGGAGGCGAAGACGCCGGGGTCGAAAACGCCTGCCGCATTGTGGAAGCTGCGCGTGTCGACGATCGCGCGGCGCACCTGATCGTCGCCGACGGCGAGGCCGCGCTCGGCCGAATCGAGGTCGTAGAGGGTGCGGGCGACGAGCGCGTCGACGGCGCGGTCGAGCAGCCCCAGGCCGCGCGCCTGCTCGCTGTCGAGGTTGCCGCCGAACAGCGCCTGCAGGCGGTCCATCTCGCGGCGGAACTCGCGGCTCACGTCGAGGTCGGAGATCTCGACCTCGCCGACGGTGACGACGGTGTTGCTCGTGCGGCCGCGAAAGATGTCGCCGATGCCCCAGACCGCGAAGCTGATGATGATGAGAAACGAGAAGATCGCCATGATCCAGGTTCCGGCGATCTTACGTAGATTGACGAGCATGGCGGGGATCCTTGTGATTCCTGATGCCAACGAGCCGCGTCGCGGCGCGATGCGACGGAGCGGATATTACGAAGTGAGGCGGTGCGGCGGCAACACGCAATTCCGGCCCCCGCCCGCGGCGGCGGCGCAGCGGGATTTTGCGCCTCTCCCGGCGCTGTGCTAAAGAGGCCGCGGACCCGAATTATCCCGCGCCACCCATGGCCTCTGACATACGCCCATTGATCGCCGGCAACTGGAAGATGAACGGCCTGCGCCAGGAGATCTCCGACCTGGCGCTCGCCCTGGCGACGCGCGCGGCGGCGCAGCCGCCCGGCTGCGATATCGTCGTCTGCCCGCCGGCGACGCTGGTCTCCCTGGTTGCCTGGACGCTCCAGGACAGCGCCGTCGCCGTCGGTGGCCAGGACTGCCATACCGCGGCCTCGGGCGCGCATACCGGCGACGTGAGCGCCGAAATGCTCGCCGACGCGGGCTGCGCATACGTCATCGTCGGCCATTCCGAGCGCCGCGCCCGCCACGACGAGGGCAACGGGCTGGTGCGCGCCAAGGCCGCGGCGGCCCACCGCGCCCGGCTTATCCCCATCGTCTGCCTCGGCGAGAGCGAGGCCGAGCGCGACGCCGGCGACGCCCTCGCCGTGGTCGAGGCGCAGCTCAGCGGCTCGCTGCCCCCGACCGCGAGCGCCGACGACACGCTCATCGCCTACGAGCCGGTGTGGGCGATCGGCAGCGGCCGCACGCCGGGCACGGACGAGATCGCCGCCGTGCACGCCCATCTGCGCAACCTGCTCGGCGATCGTCTCGGCGAGGCCGGCAGGGGCATGCGCCTTCTCTACGGCGGCTCGGTCAAGGCCGCGAACGCGGAAGAGATTCTCGCCATCGCCGAGGTCAACGGCGCGCTCGTCGGCGGCGCCAGCCTCGACGCCGACGCATTTTGGTCGATTTGCCAAAGCTGCCCGTAGCGTTCGAGGCCAGAAATCCGAACAAGGGGCCTCGCCCTTGGTCGCTCGCCCTTCGACAGGCTCAGGGTGA
>JAZFVR010000189.1:0-9045 GCA_036447835.1 Alphaproteobacteria bacterium
TTGGTCGTCCCCAGGAAACGAGCGAGCGAGCTGGGATTGCGCGAGTAACGGTTGGCGCAGCCGACGTAACGCAGGGCCGCCCATTGCGCCGGACTGAGCCCACCCACGAACCGCAAGCCGCGGGCAACGCGGCCCACACGATCGATCAACTCACCGACACCGCCCGAATCGGTCCCACCCACTTTGGTTGATAATAGTGACTCGATAATAATGTTGCAGGCCCGCCTTCGAGCCTGTATAGGTGATAGCGGTTCGCTACTAATTCGGCGGTACGGCCCGAAGCCGGATCGCCAGGGATGGCTCGAAGAGTCCGCCGCCATGGCACACGCCGAAACCGGCCCCATCGACAAGGCCAACCGTCGCTACATCGCGTCCACCATGAAGGCGCCGTTCCTCGAGCGTGAGCACGAGTTCGCGCTGGCCCGCCGCTGGCGCGACGACGGCGACGCCAACGCGCTGCACGAGCTGGTCGTCAGCTACGCCCGTTTCGTCGTGCGCATCGCCTCGGGATTCCGGGGTTACGGCCTGCCGCTCGGCGATCTGGTGCAGGAAGGCAACGTCGGGCTGATGGAGGCGGCCGCGCGCTTCGATCCCGACCGTTGCGTCCGCTTCTCGACCTACGCGGGGTGGTGGGTGGTCGCCGCGATCCAGGAGTACATCCTGCGCAATTCGTCGATCGTGCGCATCGGCACCACGGCGTCGCAGAAGAGTCTGTTCTTCAACCTGCGACGTCTGCGCGCCCGCGTCGCGGAACGCCCCGACGGCGCGATGTCGGACGAAGAGCGCCGCCTCATCGCCGGCGAGCTCCGGGTGCCGCTCGCGGCGGTCGAACGCATGGAGGCGCACCTTTCGCGACCCGACCAGTCTCTCAATGCACCCGTGGGCATGAGCGAGTCCGACGAACTACAGGATTTCCTCAGCGATTCTGAGCCGACGCCCGAAGACATTGTCATCAGCCGCCACGACGGCGATACCCGCGCCGCGTGGATCGAGGCCGCCCTCGCCCTGCTCACCCCGCGCGAGCGCCAGATCGTCATCAGCCGCTTCTTCGACGACGAACCGAGCACCCTCGCCGAGCTCGGCGAGGTGTTCGGTGTCAGCAAGGAGCGTGTGCGCCAGATCGAGGCCAAGGCGCTCAGCAAGCTGCGCAGCACCATCACCGAGATCACCACCGACCCGGACGACCTGTTCAACGGCTGAGCGCGGCCCGATCGCGCCGGTGCGTCGCACCCGACGCCGCCCGGAACGACCTCCGACACCAGACGAACTTATGTCGTAGCGAGCCGTCGTCTGCGCTCGCGCCTCGTCCGCCGACGCGCCTAGCCGGCAACGCGATCGGGGTCGCGGACATTTGCCGTCTGCCCTTGTGCCGCGAACGGGGGTAAAGTAGCGAGGCACACGCCGGACCGCCCGCAAGCCGGGGAGGAAGCATGAGCAAGGTGGGCCCGCTCGCACCCGAGCATTTGTACCGACGCTGCGATCCCGACGGGTTCGCGTTCGAGACCACGGCCGATATCGGGACCCCCGACGAGGTGCTGGGCCAGAAGCGCGCGCTCGAGGCGCTGCGATTCGGCGTCGGCATGGCGTGCGACGGCTACAACATGTTCGCGCTCGGCCCGACGGGGCTCGGCAAGCACGCCGTCGTCCGCCGCATCCTCGAGGAAAAGGCGGCGCAGGAACCCGTGCCGGACGACCTATGTTACGTCAACAACTTCGCCGACGCGCAGAAGCCGCAGGCGCTGCGCCTTCCGGTGGGTACGGCGGCGAAGCTGCGTGACGACATGGCACATCTGGTGCAGGACCTGCGCACCGCCATACCCGCCGCTTTCGAGGGCGACGAATACCGCGCCCGCAAGGGGGCGCTCGAAGAGGACGTCAAGCGTCATCACGAAAATGCGCTGGAGGAGATCGAAGAGCGCGCCCGCGCTCGCGACATCGCGCTCGTGCGCACGCCGACCGGGCTCGGATTCGCACCCATGCGCGGTGGCGAGGTGATAAGCCCCGAGGCGTTCAAGAAGCTGCCGGAAGAAGAGCGCCGGCGCCTCGAGCACGACGTCGAGGCGCTGCAGGCCGAACTGCAGGCGGCGATGCGCGAGCTGCCCTCGATGGTCAAGGAAGGCGGCCGCCGTCTGCGCGAACTCAACCGCGACGTCACCCGTTTCGCCGTCGGTCACCTGATCGACGAGCTGCGCGAGCGATATGGCGGGATCAGCGCCGTCCTCGCCTATCTCGACGCGGTCCAGGAGGACGTGATCGACAATGCCGACGCCTTCCTCCTCTCCGAAGAGGGTTCGCCGGCGACGGCCGGGCCGCAGGCGGCGGCGCCGGCCTTCGACCGCTACCGGGTGAATGTCCTCGTCGACCACAGCGCAGCAAAGGGGGCGCCGATCGTCTACGAGGACCATCCGACCTATCAGCGGCTCATGGGCGAGGCCGAGCACGTCGCCCAGATGGGCGCGCTGGTCACGGACTTCACGCTGATCAAGGCGGGGGCGCTGCACCGGGCCAACGGCGGCTACCTCATCCTCGACGCGCGCAAGCTCGTGCAGCAACCCTTTGCATACGAGGCCGTCAAGCAGGCGTTGCGCGCGCGCTGCATCCGCATCGAATCGCTCGGCCAGGCGACGAGCCTCGTCAGCACCCGCTCGCTCGAGCCGCAGCCGATACCGCTCTCGCTCAAGATCGTGCTCATCGGCGACGGCATGCTCTATTACCTGCTGTCGCAGAACGATCCCGATTTCGGTGAGCATTTCAAGGTCGCCGCCGACTTCGACGACCGCGTCGAGCGTAGCGAAGACAACACCATGCTTTACGCCCGCCTCATCGCCGGTCTTGTGAAGGGCAACGGGCTCAAGCCCCTCGATCCCGGCGCCGTCGCCCGCACCCTGGAACACGGCGCCCGCCTCGCCGGCGACGCCGAGCGACTTTCGGTGCGGGTGGAGAGCATCGTCGACCTTCTGCGCGAGGCCGATTACTGGAGCAGCGAGGCCGGCCGAACGGTCACTTGCCCGGAAGACGTGCAGCACGCGATCGACGCCCAGATTCGCCGCGCCAACCGCTTGCAGGAGCGCATGGAAGAGGAGATCCAGCGCGGCACCATCCTCATCGACAGCGAGGGCGCCAAGGTCGGGCAGGTCAACGGGCTGTCGGTCATCCAGCTGGGAAGTTACGCGTTCGGCCGTCCGAGCCGCATCACCGCGCGCGCGCGAATGGGCAAGGGCGAGGTGATCGATATCGAGCGCGAGGTTGCCCTCGGCGGACCCCTGCATTCCAAGGGCGTGCTCATCCTCACCGGCTTCCTCGGCGCGCGCTTCGGCGCCGAGCGGCCGCTGTCGCTCTCGGCGAGTCTCGTGTTCGAGCAATCCTACAGTGGGGTCGATGGCGACAGCGCCTCCTCGGCGGAGCTCTACGCGCTGCTCTCGGCGCTCGCCGACGTGCCTGTGCGCCAGTCGCTCGCGGTCACCGGCTCGGTGAACCAGCAAGGCGAGGTGCAGGCGATCGGCGGCGCCAACGAGAAGATCGAGGGCTTCTTCGACGTCTGCAAGGGACGCGGGCTCACCGGCGAGCAAGGAGTGCTGATCCCGGCCGCGAACGTCAAGCACCTGATGCTGCGCGCCGACGTCGTCGACGCGGTGCGTCGCGGTGAATTCCAAATCTATCCGATCGCGACCATCGACCAGGGGATCGAGTGCCTCACCGGCGTGCCGGCGGGCGAGCGCGACGCCGATGGGCGCTTCCCCGAGGACAGCATCAACCAACGCGTCGACGCCCGTCTCAAGGCGTTCGCCGAGAAGCTGCGCGCCTTCACCGCGCGCGAGGGTGCCGAGGACAAGAGGTAACAGGCATGGACAAACGCCAGCCTGTCACCCGCATCCGCCGCATCGTCGTCGGCATCGACGCGTCACCGTCGAGCCTGGCGGCGCTCGAGGCGGCGGTTCGCCTCGCCGGCGAGCTCGAAGCCGAGCTCGAAGGCCTGTTCGTCGAAGACGTGAACCTGCTGCGCTTCGCCGAACTGCCGTTCACGCGGGTCGTCGACACGCTGCTCGGGTGCCCGCGCCCGTTCGAAAGCGCCGACGTCGAGCACGATCTCAAGGCGCGCGCCGAACGCGCGCGCCGCGCGCTCGCCCGGCTGGCGGGTACGCGGGTCACCTGGAAGTTCCGCGTCGCGCGCGGCAACGTCGAGGACGAGTTTCTCGCGGCGGCACGGGGCGCCGACCTGGTGAGCCTGGGATTCGCCGGGGTGGGCCAGGCGGGCGGCGCCCGCGCCGGCTCGCTCGCGCGTCGCGCGGCACGCGAGGTGCGTGCCTCGGTGCTGTTGCTGCGTCAGCACAAGCCGGCGGGCACGCCCGTCGCCGTCTGCTATGAGGAGGGACCCGAAGGCGAGCGGGCACTCTTCACCGCCACCGCGCTCGCCCGCGCCGAGGGCAGCGACCTCACGGTGATGACATTTGCCGAAGACGACGGGGAAGCACGGAAGATAGAGGCGGCGGTCGTGAAGATCGTAAGCGACTGGAAACTCGAGCCACGCTTCCTCCACCTCGCCGCGGCCGGCGGTCGCGACCTGCGCGCGGCGGCGCGCGCCGCCCGCGGCGGCATCCTCGTCGTCGGCGCCGCGAGCGCGCTCGCCCATGGCGAGGCCTTGCGCTCTCTCGTCGAAGGCTGTGCCTGCTCGCTGCTGCTTACGCGCTGAGGCGAGCGCTTACCAACGGTCGTTGCCGGGCTGCATATTCGTGCGCGGGAGAAGGATGTTGAAGCGTTCGCGGATGCGCGCGTCGAGGGCCGCATCGATGTGGTCGGGAAAATGGCTCGACAGGATCTCGCGCACACGGTCGCGCGCGCGTGTACGGATATCGGTGGCGCCCATTTGCTTCCAGTCGTCGGGGTTGTTGCGGTCGCCCACCTCCGGGTAGACGTAATCCCGCTCCATCAGTGCCAGGGTCTGCGGATGCCCCAGGTAGTGACCGGGCCCGGCGGTGACCTCGGCGATCACGTCGATCGACAGCAACTCGTCGGTCACCTCGATGCCGCGCACCGTGCGCAGGACGGCGCCGAGCATATCGTTGTCGATGACGAAGCTCTCGAACGACACGCCGAGCAGGCTGGCGTGCATGCCCGCCGATTCGTGCACCATGGTGCCGCCGGCGAGTCCGGCGAGCGCGGTGGTGTAGCCCTTCTCGAACCCCGACTGGGCGTCGGGAATCTTCGAATCGGCCATGCCCGCGGCGATACTGCACGGCAGGCCATAGAAGTCGGCCATCTGGGCGCAGGCCGCCATCAGCAGCGCCTGCTCGCCGCTGCCACCGCTCATGGCGCCGGTGCGCAGGTCGGAGACGAAGGGCCATGCGCCGAAGACGGTAGGGTGACCCGGCGCCAGCAGGTTGACGTAGACCATGCCGGCGAGCACCTCGGCGATCTCCTGCACGACCGCGCCGGCGAGCGCCGCCGGGCTCGTCGCTCCGGCCTGCCCGGCGCAGATCAACAGCACCGGCATGCCGAGGCGCACGGCCTCCTCGAGCGTCTCGCAGGACTCCTCGGCGAAGGTCAGGGGCGGCACGATGAAGCAGCTCGACATGTGGCAGAACGGGCGCTCCCGGAAGCGGCCCTCGCCACCCGCGACCATGTCGAACATGGCGATCGTCGGCGCCACGTTCTCGGGCGCCATGATGCTGATGCCACAGGACTTGGAGGTGCCGCTCATCACCGCGTAGGCGGTGTTGATATCGAGGTCGACCGTGGTCGTCATGTCGCGGGCGACGATCGGCCTCAGACACCAGTGGACGTGGTCGAGGCAATCGACGAGGCGGGCGATGTCATACAGGTCCGCGAGCGTCGATTCGCGGTATTCGCCGGTGTCGATGTCGACGACGTGCACCGCCGCCCCGCCCGTGCCGAAATGCACCCGTTTGCCGGAAATCTCGAGGTCGTGGGCCTGGTCGTGTCCGTACAGCATGAAGCCGCGGCACGCCCGGGCCAGAGTGTCGTCGACGAAGCCGGGCGGGAAGCAGAGCCTCCCCTTCTCGCTGAGGCGGCCGCCCGCCGCCGTCACCAGCTCGATGCAGGAGGGAATCGCGCCGGCGACGCCGATGCTTTCGAGCACCTCGAGCGCGGCACGGTGGATGCGGAGAACTTGGTCCTCATTGAAGGGCTTGAGCCAGCCGCCGACCAGCCCGGCGCGGACCGCGGCATGCGCCGCCGGCGCTTTCGACGACCTCAGCGCCCTGCGCGCGGCGCGCCCGCCCTGGCGCCGTGGTGCTGCCGGGCGTTCGTTCATGGCCGCCTCCACCTTGCTCGCATCCGCGAGGAGCGGTGTCCCACAACCGCGGGGCTCCCGCGCGGCAGCCGCCGATAGAACACCGGCGAAAACGTCCGCTTTCGTCGGTCTCGTTTCATTTATGTACTGTCTTACGGCGGGTCAATAAAAATCGTACGACAACTTGTCCGCGGCCGGTAGAATTGCCGAGGATTGCTTGCATCGGTGCCAGCAACGGGCCGTCACTACGATCCCCGGCGGCCGCCCCATCGACGCGCCCCGCACGCGGAAGCGAGTCCCATCACCCTTCACATACACGACTCCTTATATATGGAAGTCGAGCTACATCTGCTGATCATGACGAATGCGCCGGGACGTCACACAACCGCGCCGGCCGGTGGCGCCCCGGCGGGAAGTTGGGCGGATGCTCGTGGGACTCCGGAGAGGCCGGTCTCGTCGAAGTACTCGGCGTAGCCGTCGCTCATGACGAAGCGCTAGATGTGGCCGAACCGGGTGTGACCCGCTCTATTTACCTATACTTTACCAAAATACATGACAGAGAGCGCACCATCTCACTCGGATCGGCGCCGATCGCCGATCTCATGTCGTTTCGGAGGGCATCCAAGGGCGTGAACGGGCAGGCCGGCTGCAGACGCAACGATTGTATGGGCCCCGAGATACCTACCAAATATGGCAATTATTTCTTCATTTTCATAATTAATAACCATAATTTATTATTCTTTCTTAACTTTTTAACTTAACTCTGGGATTGCGCCCTTCACCGGGCATTACGGCCCGTTGGAGGCACCGCACGATTCCGAAAGGCGAGGCAGCGGGACGAGGCGTGCTCCTTCCCGAGGGCCGGGCAACAGGGGTGCGTTGACGGCATCCATCACGGCGTCCATTAAGACTAAATGATTTGATTTATTACCGAATTTTTAATTAATAGTGGGATAAACGTTAACCCAACTTAAAGAGTCTGTCGCTATGTTGGCAATCGTCGCAGTAGTGATATATGTGTTTGCACTGGGGTATGCAGCCGTGCGTGACCTGTTGAGCTACGAGATTCCGAACTGGGTCTCACTGGCAATCGTTGGCGGTTTCTTCGCGCTGGCGTATGCCGGCTCGTTCGACCTTGCGGTCGTCGGCTGGCACGTGAGTGCCGGCGCCGCCGTGCTCGTCGCCGGCGCGATCCTGTTTTACGCCGGCATCGTCGGCGGCGGCGACGCCAAGCTGCTCGCCGCCTGTGCGGTGTGGACCGGCTGGTCGGGCCTGTTCGATCTGTGCATCTTCGTGGCCCTCTTCGGCGGCGTGCTGGCGCTGTGCTTCCTCGTCACGAGGCGCTTGCGGTTACCCGCCTCGTGGATGGAAATAGAGTGGCTCCGGCGTCTCCATTCGCCCGAGCAGGGGATCCCCTACGGGGTCGCCATCGGATTGGGCGGCATTCTCGTCATGCGCGACCTGCCCCTGGTTAGCGAGTCCGCAAGCGGCGCCATCGCGTCGTTGCTGAGCGCGCTGCCGCTGGCGGCTTTCGCGTAAGGCACGACACGAAAGCGGGGATAAACGACATGATTTCGACCATACCGGCACGGTTCGATGTTGCCCTCAACTGTATGTCCCGCCAGGTCGCCGCAGACGCGCGCGGCACGGCGTTCCCCATAGATTTTCACTGGATTTAGTGGCTACCATGCGCATCACTGCAATCATCGTCATCGTCGTCGCCCTGGCCATCAGCGGGCTCACCTTCTACCTGGTCCAGAATTATCTGGATGGCCAGTCGACACAGGCTGAGGCCAAGGTCGAGGCCATACCGTCGGTACAGGTCGTCGTCGCCAGCCGGGATCTGCCCGCGGGCACGATCCTGCAGGATGGCGACTCGAGGTGGCAGGCGTGGCCCGACCAGTCGCTCGACCCGAACTTTATCGTCCAGCGCGAAGGCCAGGATGCCGGCCAGATCGACGAGTTCATCGGCACCGTGGTCCGGCGCGGCTTCACGGCGGGCGAGCCGTTGACCTTCGTGCGGGTGTTCAAGCGCGAGGAGGCGGGCTTCATGTCCGGCGCGCTGACGCCCGGGATGCGCGCCCTGAGTGTCCGTATCAACGCGGTTACGGGCGCATCGGGGTTCATCACGCCGGGTGATTACGTCGACATCATTCTCACCCAGGACCTGCGCCAAAGCGACCAGGATCAGCTCGGCCCGAAATTCCAGAGGGCGAGCGAGACGATCCTGCGCGACGTCCGCGTCCTGGCGATCGACCAGAGCGCCGACGATCTCGAAGGCGCCACTCTGGTCGGCCAGACCGCGACCCTCGAGGTCACTCCCAAGCATGCGGAGATACTCTCCGTGGCCGGCGCCATGGGCAGCCTGTCGTTAGCCCTGCGCAGCCTGACGCCAGGGAACATCGCGGATTCCGGGTCGACGTTCACGAGCGACCTCGACGTGAGCGCGGCGCTGGGCGGCGGCGGCAGCATCGAGCGGTCGACCTCCACCGACGCACCCACCTTCAAAACGGTGAAGGTGTATCGCGCCAACAGCGCCACCACGGTCCGGGTAAGCCAGTGAAGATCATGATACGCTCCGCAAGAACTCTCCTCGCAGCTTGGGTCGTCGCAGCACTGTTCGCAGTCGCGCCGGGCGTCGCGCAAGAGGTAGGCGCAATCGAGAGCGCGGCGCTGGGCGCCGTGGAAGTGCCGTCGATGCCCGAAGTCGTGAACCTGGGCCTCAACAAGGCACGCGTCTACGAGCTTTCGCAGGACGTGCGCGACGTTCTCGTGAGCAACCCCGCGATCGCCGA
>JAZFVR010000190.1:0-5773 GCA_036447835.1 Alphaproteobacteria bacterium
GGCTCGCCTCGACGGTGTTGAGCGAAACGGCGAGGAAGCGCACCAGATAGGCGAAAACCAGCGCCACCAGCGTGCCCGAGAGGACGAGCCCGGTCGAGATGCCGAAGCTCGCCCGCATCCACGCGTCGACCTGGTTGTCGATCCACGCGAAGGGCAACAGCACGCCGACCGCGATCACCGAGCCGGGCACCGCATAGCCGAGGCTGGCGATGCGCGTCGCGAGGCCCATCGCCGGGCCCGGGCGCAGGCGCAGCCCATAGGCGAGCACGAGCGCGATCGCCACCGCCAGCGCCGCCGCGGCGCCGGCGAGCAGCACGCTGTTGGCGGCGAGCGTGAGGAAGCGCGCGTCGACCACGTAGCCCGCGGTCTCGATGGTCCACGTCACGAGCTGGCCGGCGGGCAGGAGAAAGCCGAAGAAGACGGGCACCAGGCACGCGAGGACGGCAAGCGCCGCGCGCCCGCCGCGCAAGGACAAGCGCGGCAACGCCCGGTAGCGCCGCGAGGTGTGGTGGTAGCGCCGGCGCCCGCGCGAGGCACGCTCGATCAGCAGCACCGCGAGCACGAACAACATCAGGAATGCGGAAAGCTGCGCCGCCGCGCCCGCGTCGCCGAGGCCAAACCAGGTGCGGAAGATGCCCGTGGTGAAGGTCTCGACCGCCAGGTGCTGCACGGCGCCGAAGTCGCTCAGCGTCTCCATCAGCGCCAGCGCCACGCCGCCGACGATGGCGGGACGCGCGAGCGGCAGGGCGACGTCGCGGAAGGCGCGCCACGGCCCGCGCCCGAGCGTGCGGGCGATCTCGATCACGCACACCGACTGCTCGAGGAAGGCGGCGCGCGCGAGCAGGTAGACATAGGGGTAGAGCACCAGCGACAGGATCACGATCGCGCCGCCGAGCGAGCGCAGCTCGGGGAACCAGTAGTCGCCGCGCTGCCAGCCGAAGGCGTCGCGCAGCGCCGTCTGCACCGGCCCGGCGAACTCGAACAGGCCACCATAGGTGAAGGCGACGACGTAGGCCGGCACGGCGAAGGGCAGCAGCAGCGCCCACTCGAACACGCCGCGGCCGGGGAACTGGCACATGGTGACGAGCCACGCGCAGGTCACGCCGATCGTGAGCGTCCCCGCCCCCACTCCGAGCAGCAGCCACAACGAGTTGGCGACGTAGACGCCGAGAACGGTGTCGGCGAGGTGGCGCCACACCTCGCCTGCCGGCGAGAACACGCTCGCCAGCACCACCAGCACCGGCACCGAGACGAGCGCCGCGACGAGCGCGGCGGCGAGGCTCCAGCCGCTCAGGCGCAGGCGGCCGAGCAGGCCGGGCCTGAGGACCGCGGAGGTCGGCGTTGCGGTCAGCGACACGCTACGCGGCCTCGATGGCGTAGGCGGGCGCGCGCGATGCGATGCGCCTTGCCGCAGGCTCGCATGGCGCTGTCAACTCACCATCCGGACGATCGCGTCGCCGGCCCGGCACACGGTCGCCGCCACGGGCCCATCGCCTCGATAAGGCGGGCGCCGGGGTACGTATTAAGAATGATTTGCATTCGCGACTCCATACAAGGAGAAAATATGTCTTCGCGGCGCCGACCGCAAGGGACTTGCGGATCGCTGACGATTGTGAGGGTGGCGGAAATTTGCCCGGGAAAGCCTGCCGATGCGCGAAGCGCGCTCTCAGCCCCCGCCGACGCGAGCGCTAATCGCCGCTCTCGCCGGAGGGCACAGCGGCATCGCCGGTGGCGTCGGGCTCGGCGGCGGCGAGGTCGACCGCCGCAGGGCCGCCCTCGTCGCGCAAGATCCCAAGCGACGTCTGCTCGCGGGCGAGCAGCCCGGCGGCGCGCAGCTCCTCGACTCCGGGCAGCTCGCCCACCGATTCGAGTCCGAAATGCTCGAGGAACACGTCGGTGGTCACCCAGGTCGCGGGGCGGCCCGGCGTGTTGCGCCGGCCCTTGGGGCGGATCCACCCCGCTTCGAGCAGGATATCGAGGGTGCCGCGGCTGAGGCTGACGCCGCGCATTTCCTCGATCTCGGCGCGGGTCACGGGCTGATGGTAGGCGACGATGGCCAGCGTCTCGACCGCCGCGCGCGAGAGCTTGCGCGGAACGTCGACGTAGCAGCGCAAATGCGGCGCCAGGTCCTCGGCGGTGCGCAGCGTCCATTTGCCGCCGATGTGAATCAGGTTGACGCCGCGCTCGGCGTAGTCGCCTTCGAGCCGCTCGAGCAGCGCCTCGACGTCGGCGCCGGAGGGCAACCGCTGGCTGAGCGTCGCCTCGTCGAGCGGTTCGCTGGCGGCGAACAGCAGGGCCTCGAGGAGTCGCAGGTCGTGGCTTTCGTCACTCATCGTTTTTCTCCCGACACACGCAGGTAGATCGGCGCAAAGGGGCCCGATTGGCGCAGCCGCACCCGGCCCTGGCGCGCGAGCTCGAGGCTCGCGGCGAAGGTGGCGGCGAGCCCCGAGCGCTGGGTCAGGAGATCGCCGAGCGCCGGCGGCAGGAAGCTCGCCAGCGTCGACCATTCGCGCACCCCGCCGAGAAGCTCGCCGAGCCGCTTGAGCGCCTGGTCCATGGTGTGCAGCCGCAAGGGCTCCACCGTGAGATGCCCGGAGGTAGTCCGCCGCTTGTGATCGGCGTACCCCCGCAAGAGTTCGTAATAGGTGAGATCGACGATCTTGTGCTCGATCGCGCGCACGCCTTCCGGCGCGCCGCGCGTGAACACGTCGCGCCCGAGCAGCGGGCGCGCCATGAGCTTCATCCCGGCATCGCGCATCGCCTCGAGGCGGCGCAACTGGAAGGCCAGCGCCGCGGCGAGCTCCTCGCCGGTGGGCTCGTCCTCGCCGCCGGGCTCGGGCAGCAGGAGCCGCGACTTGAGGTAGACGAGCCACGCCGCCATCACCAGGTAGTCGGCGGCGATCTCGAGCTTGAGCGCGTGCGCGCGCTCGATGTACGCGGCGTACTGGTCGGCGAGCTGGAGCAGCGAGATGCGGGCGAGGTCGACCTTCTGCTCGCGGGCGAGCGCGAGCAAGAGATCGAGCGGCCCCTCGAAGCCGTCGAGGTCGACGACCAGCCGCTCCTCGGAAGGGTCCCAGCGCGCGCCCGGGCGCTCCTCGTCCGGCTCGAAGGTCTCAGACACCATGTTGTTCCCCCGGACAGGCTCCTAACCGTGGCCCATCAGGAAGGCGATCAATCCGAACAGCAGGTCTTCGTCGACACCTGCGAGCGAGGCGATGCCTCCCATGACCACGACGCTCGGCGCCCAAACGAGCACGACGAACACGCGGAGATTGAGGCCGAGAAGATCGCCGATCACGGGCAAGACGAACATCGCGCCGATAACGATCAGTATGCCCCAGCGCTCGACCCGGGCCAGCGGCAACGCCAGCGCCTTGGGTAACAGACCTACTGCGACGCGTCCACCGTCGAGTGGCGGCAAGGGAAGCATGTTGAACACCGCGAGTATCACATTGATTAACACCGATGCGGCGAGCGTCAATGCACTCCAATCGGCGACCGGCTGCGGCAAAAAATGCACGAAACGCAGGAGCCAGACGGAACAAAGCGCGAGAACCATGTTGGTGCCCGGCCCGGCGAGCGCCACCCAGACCATGTCGCGTTTCGGTCGGCGCAGGCGCGCGAAGTTCACCGGCACCGGCTTGGCGTAGCCGAATACGAACGGCACAGGCGAGATCAGCAGCAGCGCCGGCAGCACGATGGTGCCGAAGCGGTCGATGTGGCGCAGCGGGTTGAAGGTGACGCGTCCCAACCGGCGCGCCGTGTCGTCGCCGAGGCGGTCGGCGACCCAGCCGTGTGCGGCCTCGTGGAATGTGATGGCGACGACGACCGGGATCGCCCACAGCGACACGTCGTAAAGAAACGAAAGGATCCCTTCGGCCGTCACGCCGCGTCCCTTAGCGGTCCGCGAGCAGGGCGTCAAGCCGCGCCAACGCCTCGGCCACATCGAACGGCTCGGGCTCGCGGTAGAGCGCCTCGGCGGCGGCGACGCGGGCCAGGGCGGCGTCGTCGAGCGGGCGCGCGGCGGCGGCAACCTCGCGCATCTCGTCGGGCTTGCCGTTGCAGTGCAGTACCACGTCGCAGCCCGCGGCAAGCGCGGCCTGCGCGCGCTCGCCGATGGCGCCGCCCAGCGCCTCCATGGAGAGATCGTCGGTCATCAGCAGCCCGTCGAAACCGATGAAGCCGCGGATCACCTCGCCGACGATCCGCGCCGAGACGGTCGCCGGCGCGTCGCCGTCGATCGCCCGGCAGAGAACATGCGCGGTCATGGCGAGCGGCATGTCGTTGAGTGTGCGGAACGGCGCGAAGTCGATCGCCTCGAGGTCGACGCGCGCGGCATCGACCACCGGCAGTTCGACGTGACTGTCGACCAGCGCCCGGCCGTACCCGGGAAGATGTTTGATCACCGGCAGCACGCCGCCCGCCATGAGTCCCTCGCAGACCTCGGCGCCGAGCGCGGCGACGGTATCGGCGTCGTCGGCGAAGGCGCGGTCACCGATTGAATCATGCAGCCCCGGCGCGCGCACGTCGAGCAGCGGGATGCAATCGACATCGATGCCGAGGTCGTCGAGCTCGGCGGCGATGAGCCGGGCGTTCAGGCGCACTGCCTCGCGCGCCGCTGTGAGATCACGCCGCGCGAGGTCACCGAAGCGCGCCGCCGCAGGGGCCGCGCGCCAGTGGGGCGGCGTCAGCCGGGCGACGCGCCCGCCCTCCTGGTCGATCAACACCGGCGCGTCGGCACGGGCGACGCTGTCGCGCAGGTCGGCGATCAGCGCGCGCAGCTGATCCGGCGTCTCGCAGTTGCGCTCGAACAGGATGAAACCGAGCGGCTGAGCGTCGGCGAAGAAGCGGCGCTCGTCGTCGCCGAGCCTTGCGGCGGCGCACCCGAAGATCACCGCCGCCGGCGGACGGGACCCGCTACCTGACAACGCGTTCGACAAATTCCATCACCGGGAATTCGAACTTAATCCGCCGGAGCGGGATCTCCGAGACGTTGACACGCCGAGGGCAACGAAGCGCCGGCGCCGACCCCGCACGCGCGCCAATAAAACAGAACGCCGACCCTCGCGCCACCGCAAACCGCTCCGGTGCCGCGGCCGGACCCAATGGCCATGCGCCGCTACGGCTTGATGACGAGGCAATCGAGGCTGCGCGCCTTGAGCTTGGCGCACAGCGCCTTGGCCTCCTTGGCGCCGGCGAACGGCCCGGCGCGCAGGCGGTAGAACACGCCCTTCTCGGCGCCGAGGTCGGCGCGCAGCACCCTGGGCTCAAGGCCGCCGAGGAGGTCGCGGTTTTCCTTCAACAGGCGCTTCCACGCGACGTCGGCGGCCGGCCTCTTGCGGAAGGCGGCGAGCTGGACGAGATAGCGCCTGCTCTCGGTTGGCGCGGGCGCCGGCACGGTCTCGGGCGTCACCGCCGCGATCGCCGGTTGCTTGGCGGCGGGCAGAGGCGCGGGCGTCGGCACCGTCGCCGTCGCCGGCACCGTCTCCGCCGGTTGAGGCTCGGGCTCGGGTTGCGGCGCGGCGGCCGGCTCGCTGGGCGCCGTCGCGGCCGGCTCGGGTGCGGCCGGCGGCGGCAGCGGCTCCTCGGGCGGCGGCAACAGACGCTCGACCTTCTCTTCGCCGCCGTCCTCGCTCAGCGACTCGTAGACGAGCTTGTCCAGATTGGGAATCGTCATCCCGCCGGGCTCGTCGGGGCGCTTCTTGGTCGGCGTGTTCTCGGCCCTCACCAGGCGAACGTCGCGCAGCCCGTTGTCGCCCGGCGACGTCAGCCG
>JAZFVR010000191.1:0-2648 GCA_036447835.1 Alphaproteobacteria bacterium
GCCTCGGCGCGCCTGACGAGGCGCTCGGTGACGGCCCTATCGGTGTAGCAGTAGAGCTGGAACCACTTCGGGCCGTCAGCGGCGGCCGCCACGTCCTCGATGGTGCAGCTGGCCATCGTGCTGAGGGTCATAGTAGCGCCCTGGGCAGACGCCGCGCGGGCCGTTGCCAGTTCGCCGTCGTCGTGGACGAGGCGGTGGAGGGCGACGGGCGCGAGGACGACGGGCGAGGGCATCTTCTGGCCGAGAACTGTGGTTGAGGTGTCGACGGTGGAGACGTCGACGAGGACGCGCGGCAGAAGCTGGATCGCCTGCCACGCCTGGCGGTTGCGGGCGAGCGTGATCTCGTCCTCAGCGGCGCCGGCGATGAAGTCGAAGATCTGGGGCGGGAGCTTCTCACGGGCCAACGCCTCGAGTTCGAGCAGGCTCTGAGCGCGAGCCATGTTACTTCGGCGGGAGGCTGCGGGCGAACGAGGCGCCGGACTCGACCCAGGCAGCGAGGTCCTGGTCCGACTCGAAGCCGGGGCGCGCAACGTAGACCATGCCGCGCATGGGGCGGCCGGTGAAGTCCATCGGGCGGGCATGCGGGCGGCTGAGGGCGTCTTCGTGGTTGTCTGGGCCGACGCGCACCATGATCTCGTCGCCGGTGACGCCGCAGGCCATGTTCCCGCTCACCATGAAGGCGACGCCGCCGAACATCTTCCTCTCCGTGACGCCAGGTTTGCCTTCGAAGGCAGAGCGAATTCGAGCGGCGAGAGCATCGTCATAAGGCATGGCGACAGGTTAGCAGGCCAGCTAGCCGAGAAGCGAACCGACGCGGCGGGCGAGGCGATAGAACGGCTCTTTCAGCTTGCCGTAGATGGCATCGGCGGCGAGCTGCTGGACGCCGGTGGCGTAGGTGGGGTAGACCTGGATGATCTCGTTGAAGTCGGGCGTCAGGCGCATCTTCTTATGGATAGCGATCGTGAACTGCGAGATGACGTCGCCGGCGTGTGGCGCGAGGACGTGCGCGCCGATGATCCGGTCTTTGGAGTCGGTGACGGCGATGATCCCGCCGAGGTCGTCGCCGTCGGCGCGCGCGCGATCGGAGTGTGAGAGGTCCCACTCGTGCACGCGCACCTTGCCGGCGCCAAGCCGCTTGCGGGCCTCGGCTTCGGTGAGGCCGACGTGTGCCAGTTCGGGGTCGGTGAAAGTGGTCCAGGGGACGGGCGCGTAGGCGGAGGAGGAGCCGGGGTAGAACATGTTGCGGAGGGCGACGGCGGCTTCGGCGGCGGCGCTGTGGGTAAAGAGGTAGCGGCCCGCGCAGTCGCCGGCGGCATAGACCCAGGGCACGTTCGTCCGCAGCTTGCCGTCGACGACGATGCCGGTGCGGTTCGTCTTCACGCCGACGGCGTCGAGGGCGAGGTCGTCGATTGTGGGCCGGCGGCCGGTAGCGACGAGCACCCGCTCGGCCTGCCAGGATTGATCGCCGGCGTATAGAGTGGTGAGCCCGCCGGCGGTCTCGGCGCGCTCGGCCGCGACGCCGAGGCCGATGCGCACGCCCTCTTCGGCCAGCCGGCCGGAGAGGAGACCCGTGAGTGCGGGCTCTTCGCGCGGGAGGATCTGAGGGGCGAACTCGAGGAGGCTCGTCTCCACGCCGAGGCGGTTCATCGCCTGCGCCATCTCGACGCCGATGGGGCCGGCGCCGATGATAGCGAGCGAGGCGGGGGCGCGGTCTAGCTCGAAGATGTTCTCGCTGGTGAGGCAGACGCTTTCGTCGAGTCCGGGGATGTCGGCGAGGGCGGGGCGCGAGCCGGTGCAGACGAGGGCGTAGCGGGCGGTGATCTTGCGGCCGGCCACTTCGATGCGATGCGACCCGGCGAAGCGCGCCCGTCCTTGCAGGACGTCGACGCCCATGTCTACGAACCGCCCGGGCGCATCGTCGGTAGCAGCGATCGACTCGCGGATCCTTTTCATTCGTGCCCAGACGGCGGCGGTGTCGACGCAGACGCCGTCGACGGAGACGCCGAAGGCGGCGGCGCCGCGGACGGTGCTGGCGACGCGAGCGCTGGCGAGGATCGCCTTGCTGGGGACGCAGCCGGTCCAGAGACAGTCGCCGCCGATGCGTTCGGCTTCGATAAGCGCGGCCTTGACGCTCATGTTGGCTGCGAGCTCGGCGGCGACGATGCCTGCCGAGCCGCCGCCGATAATCGCGAGGTCATAGTCGTACTTCATGCGGGCCTCCAATCGAGAGGGGTCGCTACCGGCTAGCGGGAGATGTAGACGGCGCCGGCGTTGCCGGGACCAGTGTGGACGCCGACGGCCGGCCCGACGACGTACTCGATGATATCGCCTACGCCCTGCATCGTGTCCAGCCGCCGCTTGAGATCGGCGGCGATGCCGGGTGCGGCGCCGTGGCCGACGCCGACGCGGAGCGGGCAGGGGGCGGCAGCGGCGAACGCTTCGATCTGCGCGGCCATGATGTCGACGGCGTCCTCGACGCTGGCAGCGGAGCCGACAACTTGCATGCCGTCACCGGAGGCGACCATGACGTGGATGCCATCGCCGTCGGCTGAGTCATCTTTGAGGCGGCCGCCGCGGCGGGGGAGGTCGAGGGCGCGGACGATGAAGGTGTTGCCGATGCGCGGCCCGGCTTCGCTGGCGGCGCGCGC
>JAZFVR010000192.1:0-2178 GCA_036447835.1 Alphaproteobacteria bacterium
TGGCCCTCGGCGTAGATGGTGTCGAAGGCGAGCGACGACTTGCCCGAGCCCGACAACCCGGTGATCACCGTGAGCGAATCGCGCGGAATCTCGAGGTCGATGTTCTTGAGGTTGTGCTCGCGCGCGCCGCGGATGCTGATGTTCGCCTGCATGGCTCCCGAGGATAGCGGGTGTGGACGCCGCGCGCACTATAGGCGGTGAAGGGGGGCGATTGCGACCCCGATTCGCGGCGATTTCGGCGCTCGCCGGCTCGCATCACGCTGCGTCCCGGACCGACCTCGCGCGGCGGCGGGCGTGAGCGAAGTAGCTCGTTCGGATCGATTTCGGCCGGATTTGTGAACGATTTATGTATTTTTTATTTACAACTTCTTTATCTCCGATGATTTGCAAAGAGCTGGACTGGTCATTTAAGGAAATATTTCGATATATGCGCATTAATTGGGTGAGGCCTTATGGCGACGCGAGCGCGCGACGACCCGATGGCCGATGGCAGCGAAACCGCCGACCTCGGGAGACAGAACATCATGGTGCGTCGTTATTTCTTGCCCGCGCTTGCCGCCCTCCTCATCGTGACCGGCGGCGCGTCCCGTTCGACGGCGCAAACGGGCGACGCATCGCTGTTCATCCGCGATCTGATCCACCGCGGTTTCGCCATCCTGCAGGCGAACGTGAACGACGCCGGGGGGCGCGAGGCCGGGCTTCGCAAGCTCATGAAGGAGACCTTCGACTTCCCGCTCATCGCCCGCTTCGTGCTCGGCAAGCACTGGCAAGAGCTGAGCGATGAACAGCGCGGTGAATACGTGCAGCTGTTCACCGAGCACGCGCTCGGGATCTATACGTCGAAGGCCGTCGGATTTACCGGCGACGTTACCGTCAGCGTCTCCGAGGAGGCGATCGACGACAGGGACGTCGCCGTCAACGCGCTGATTCAGTTTCCCGACGAAAAGCTGTTCCCGCTCGCCTGGCGGGTGCGCCGCTACGACCACGGCTATCGGGTCATCGACATCATGCTCGCCGGCGTGAGCATCGTGCGCGTCCACCATTCGGAATTCGTCTCGGTGATCCGCAACAAGGGGCTCGCGGGCTTCATCGACGCGCTGCGCGAACGCGTCGACGAGCGGATGGCGACCGCGACGGCGAACTGACGCCGCCACCACCGAGGACCTCGGCGAGGCCCCTCGCGAGCGCCCCGATCACACGGTCTTCGGCCCCGGCGGGATCGGCCCGCTGGGCGCCAGCGTTCCCTCCCCGTCGTGCATCTCATCGCCCTTGAGCGCGGGGCAGAAGACGCTGACGAGGTGCAGGTCGGTATGCGCATGCATGCTGTGGCGGTCGGGCGGCCCGACGCAGTACATCGTGCCCGGCTCCAACGGCCAGGATTCGCCCGTGGTCAGGTCGCAGACCTCGCCGCTGCCCGCGAGCATGTAGTTCGCCTCCCAGTGATGCTTGTACCAGAGCACGTTCTCGTTGCCGGCGGCCAGATTGACGTCGGCGATCGTCACGCCGACGCCGTCCTCCTCGAGCAGCATGCGCACGCTGCGCGCCGATCCGCCGGCGACCACCTTCTCGCGCCCGGCGGCGCGCAGCTCCTCGACCGTCTTCACGAACATCCGCGGCCGGCCCGGCGGGAGCGGCCCGGTCGGCGGATAGGCGCCGTCCTCGTCATGGGTCTCGTCACCCACGAGCGGCGGATTGAAGATGCTGATGATGCGCAGGTCCGTGGTGGCCGCGAGAAGGTGACGGTCCTTGGGGCCGACCGTATAGAGCGCTCCCTCGGCGAGCGGCCGGCTCTCGCCACTCGCCACGTCCGTCACCGCGCCGTGACCCGAGACGATGTAGTTCGCCTCCCAATGGTTCTTGTACCAGAGCGCGACCTCCGCGCCGGCCGAGAGCGTGGCGTCGGAAAGCGAAAATCCCATGCCGTCGACCTTGGTAAGAAGGCGGGCGCTCCGGGCCTTGCCGTCGCCCAGCACCGATTCCCTGCCCGTGTTCCTCAGCTCATCGACAGTCCTGACGAACATCGTGCGCCGCTCCCGAACGTGAATTCCGTTCAGGCGCGAGCGTAGCACCCGGTTCGCCCGGCGTCGCGGTCGCCGCCGCAAGCCGGAGCGGATGCGGACGCCCTGCGGCGTCTCGAACGACGCGAATCGGCGGAGGTGGCGGCTTTCGCCCACCCAT
>JAZFVR010000193.1:0-3055 GCA_036447835.1 Alphaproteobacteria bacterium
TCAGGCTGCACACGTAGGAGCAGTTGGAATAGGTGACGCCGGGGTAGAGCTCGCGGCTGACCGTCGCCCCGCCGATATAGGGCTGGCGCTCGAGGACGACGACGTCGAGCCCCGCCTTGGCCAGATAGGCGGCGGCGGTGAGGCCGTTATGGCCGGCGCCGATGACGACGGCGTCGTACTGTTTCACGCGTCCTCCCCCAGGGTGCCTCGCGCCTCTCTCATGGCGCTTCGATCGCTGCCAAAATCGGCGCCGCGGGTGGCGCCGCCCGTCCGCCGTGGCTCTCCCCAAGGCCCGGACATGGGTGAGTGGCAGGTCGACCGCGCGCATTGTAACCGACCGCACGACGGCGCGCCACGAGCAGAGACTCCGCAATCGCCGGAAACGGGCGCACCGTCGGCTTCAACGCGCCCCCGACGGAGCCGTCTCACGCCGCTATTCAGGGGACGATACATCGAACCGATTCACGGAGCCGGCGCTCGCATGAGAAGAGATACGTATCCTGTCCCCGAAACTCGGAGACTCCCGAAATACGTATACTGTCCCCGAAACTCCCCGAGCCGGCGTGCTATGGCGCCTTGAGGTTCGAGTTTAAGATGTCGGCAAGCACCTTCCACTCGCCGTTCACCTTCTTCCACACCACGACGTACTTGCCTTCGTCCCTGATCCGCCCGTCCTCGCCGCTGAAGGCGAGATCGTAAGTGCCGATGTCCGCCGCCAGGTCGCCGGACGCGGCGACGTCGATGCGCGTCGACCGGATGTTCAGCGACAGGTTCGGCAGACTGATGAGGCCCTTCCAGGCCTCGGCGATGGCTTCCCGCCCCTCGGCGGGCGGCGCGTTCGGCATGAGAAAGGCGCCGTCCGCAGCGTAGAAATCGACGATCGTCGCCACGTCGCCACGCACCACGGCACCGACCCACTTCTTGTCCAGTTCCCGGATTTCCTGTTCGATCGTCCTCGCATCGCCCATAGCGACGCAACCCGCCGCCAGGCCGGCGACCAAGAAGGTCACGAGCAGAGAAAACATCCTCCCGCGAGCACTCATCTCGATACTCCCCCCTGATTGGTTCAAGAAAAGACTGATTGGTTCAGGAAAATACTAGGCCGTGCCGCTGCGCGGCGCAACGACGGGCACGCCGTCCGCGGCCCAACCCCTGCGCCGGCGGCCTCCTCGCACACACTCTTAACGCGCCCTTAACGGAGCTGGTGTACGCCGATAGCGGGCGGCCTCGGCGCCGCCAGCCCGCTTGTCACGTCTGCGACCGACCGGCCCATGACCCTGCAAGAGCTCGCGCCCAAGCCAGGGGACGACCTCATCGGCGCCCCCGATGCGCTCGGCGGCAGCGCGACGGGGTACCTGCGGCACGCCGCCCTCGCCGTCTTTCTCGCCTGGCTCGCCATCGTCTGGGCGTGGCCGGGGGCGGTCTTCTTCCTCACCTTCGACGATTCGTTCTACTACCTCGAGATCGCGCGCAACCTCGCGGCGGGAGACGGCCCGACCTTCGACCGCATCAACCCGACGAACGGGTTCCATCCCTTGTGGCTCGCCCTCGTCGCGCCGGCCTTCGCGTTCGGGCTCGACGGGCTCGACGCGGTGCGCGTGCTGCTCACCGTGCAGCTCGGCCTGTGGTTCGGCGCGCTCTGCCTCGTCGCCGGGCTGATCGCGCCGCCGCGGGCCGCGTCCGCCGGCGACCGGCACCGGGGGGCGCTGGCGCAGGCGCTCGTGCTCGCGGTGGTCGCGGGCAACCCCTATGTGGTCAAGACCTTCGTAAACGGCATGGAATCGGCGGTCTACCTCGCGTGCTACGCCATCCTCCTGTGGCAGTCGTGCCGCATCGGCGGGCGCTGGCTGGGGGCCACGTCGCGCTCGACGCGGCTGGCCATGGCCGTGGTCGCGTCGTATGCCTTCCTCGCCCGTTCCGACGCCGGGCTGGTGATCCTCGCCCTCGGCTGCTGGTGCCTGCCCGAGGCGTACCGCATGGGCGCGCGCGGGCTGGTGCGCCTGGCCGAGCTGTTCGTGATGCCGGCGGCGGTGATCGTCCTCTTCCTGTGGGTGAACGGGGTCGTTTTCGACAGCCCGCTGCAGGTGAGCGGCGAGCTCAAGCGGCTGCCGCTGAGCGCTTCGGGGCTCATGATCTTCGCCGCCTGCGCGGCACTTCCGGCGCTCGGCATCTGGCGCCTCAAGGCGCGGGCGGCGCGACGGGGCGGCCCCGCCGGCGTCGCCTTCCCGCGCCTCGCCGGCCTCCTCGGCTCGAGCGGGTGGTTCGCCGTCGCCTGCGGGCTCCTCGTCGGCTACTACGTCGGCCTGCAGGCGTTCCCGCGGCTGTGGTACTTCGGGCCGGTCGTCTTCTACGGCCTCGTCCTGCTGCTCGCCGGCGCCGCCGACCTCGCCGAATCGGTGCTCGGCGAGGCGCAGCCCCGGGCGCGCCTCAGGCTGCTCAACGGCGTCCTCATCGCGCCGCTCGCCGTGATGCTCGCCGTCGAGGCGTGGCGCGCCGCCGATCCGCGCACGGTCTCGATTCGTATCGCCGACCAGGCGGCGGGCGAGTGGATCAGCGGCAACCTGCCCGCCGACGCGGTCGTCGGCTCGTGGGACGCCGGCGTCGTCGCCTACTTCGCGCGCCAGCGGGTGATAAATCTCGACGGCTTCGTCAACTCGACCGCCTACGCCCGCGCCCTCAACGACGGCACGGCGGGCGCGCTCCTGAACGACCAGGGACTCGCGTATCTCGTCAACCACGACGTGATCGAGGACGGCGAGGCGACAACGCTGCGCGCCATGGCGGCCGGCCTCCTGGGCGCCGATCGCGCGGCGGGTCTCACCCTGCTGAAGGTCTTCCCGTTCACCTTCGCCGGCAGCGCCAACCGCCTTCCGCGCGGCGTGCACGAGATGGCGACGTTCGTTTACGAGCTCTCCATGCCGGCCCCCGAGATGCGAGAACGGCGGCAGCCCGACGCGCCGCCCGACGACATACCCACAGTGATCTTCTAGACGGGTCGCTGCATGATCTCCCGCCGCACGTTCACCTTTATCGCCGCCCTGGCCGCCGCGACTCT
>JAZFVR010000194.1:0-2172 GCA_036447835.1 Alphaproteobacteria bacterium
CACGATCGCGCACGCCGAGAGCCTGTCCGAGGCCGAGATGCAGCGGCGCCTCGCGCACACCCGCGAGGTGCTGCGCAAGAGCGGCGCGCATTACGTCATCGACGACTTCAACGAGCTGCTCGGGGTCATCGACGACGTCAACGAGCGCCTCGCCCGCGGCGAGAAGCCGTAGCGGCCGTTCAACGCCGTGCGCCCGCCACCGGCGCGCGGCCTTCTTCCTGGCTGGTTTCCTGTGCGACTTGCGCGGGGTTCGTCCGCGCGCTCCGCCCTTGCAACGGCGCCGCCGGACTGCGCAAGATAGCGCCGCAAACGGCCGAATCCGCCGGGGGAGGCGCGCGATCGCCATGACGGTGACATTGGACGACATCAAGGCGGCGGCGGCGGCGATCGAGGGAGAGGTCGTCAAGACCCCGACGACGCATTCGCGCACGCTCTCCCGGATCACCGGCGCCGAGGTGGTGCTCAAGTTCGAGAACCTGCAGTACACCGGCTCGTTCAAGGACCGCGGCGCGCTGGTCAAGCTCAAATCGCTGACGCCCGAGGAGAAGGCCGCCGGCGTGATCGCCATGTCGGCGGGAAACCACGCCCAGGCGGTGGCCTACCATTCGCAGCGCCTCGGCATCGCCGCAACGATCGTCATGCCCCAAGGAACGCCGCAGGTGAAGGCGTCAAACACCCAGCGCTTCGGCGCCCGCGTGGTGTTCGAGGGCGAGACCATCGACGAGGCGGCGGTGCGCGCGCGGGCGATCGCCGAGGAGGAGGGGCTTAGCTTCGTCCACCCCTACGACGACGAAAAGACCATCGCCGGCCAGGGCACGGTGGCGCTCGAGATGCTCGCCGACCATCCCGACCTCGACATGCTCGTGGTGCCGATCGGCGGCGGCGGGCTGATCGCGGGCAACGCCACCGCCGCCAAGGCGCTCAAGCCCGACATCGAGATCATCGGCGTCGAGGCGGCGCTGTATCCGTCGATGTACCAGGCGACCCAGGGCCTGCCCGCCAAGTCGGGCGGCCGCACCATCGCCGAGGGCATCGCGGTGAAGACCGTGGGCAAGCTGACGCGGCCCATCGTCGAGCGGCTGGTGAGCGATGTCATGCTGGTCAGCGAGGAGGACCTCGAGCGCGGCGTCCAGCTCCTGCTCGAGATCGAGAAGACGGTGACCGAGGGTGCCGGCGCCGCAACCCTCGCCGCGCTGCTCGCCCACCGCGACCGCTTCGCCGGGCGCCGCGTCGGCCTCGTCATCAGCGGCGGCAACATCGACATGCGGCTGCTTACCTCGGTGATCCTGCGCGGGCTCGTGCGCAACGGGCGCATCGTGCGCATGCGCATCGAGATCCCCGACATGCCGGGGACACTGGCGCGCATCGCCGGCGTCATCGGCGACACCGACGGCAACATCATCGAGGTCTATCACCAGCGCGCGTTCTCGGGCCTGCCCGCCAAACAGGCCGACCTCGACATCGTCATCGAGACGCGCGACGCCGAGCACGTGCGCGACATCATGGCCAAGCTGACCGCGGTGGGCTTCCGCGTCACGCTGCTCGGCACCAGCGCCGTCGTCAGCCCGATGTAAGGAAAGAAGACGGGGAGCGGGCCGCCCCGCTCCCCTTCGCCGAACCGCCTGGCAGGAGACCTACTTGGCGGGAAGCGTCTGCGCGTAGGCGAGAATGTCGACCTGGTCCTGGATGTCGAGCACGCCGAGCGCGATCATGCCGACCCCGGGCTGGCCGAAGCGGATCTCGTGCAGCGTCTCCCACGGGTTCTTCTGCGCCACGGTGCCGATGCATTCGGGCTTCTTCTCGTCCTTGAAGTTCATCGCCCTGCCATCGAAGCCGTGGCACACGGCGCAGATCGTCTGGTAGAACGCGGCGCCGCGCCGGACGTTGCCGCGCGCGACCTTGGTGGCGCGGTCGATGGACCGGTTCGTGTCGATCTGGCCGCGGCTCAGGAACAGCGGCCAGCTTCTCCATGGCGCTGTGCGGCATCGTCCGCTCGGTGAAGCCGTGGGTGTGTCGTTCATGATGATAGTGTGGATCGCCTCGGGATCCGTGCCGGCGACGCCACCCACGCCGGTGGTCACGCTGTAGTGCGAGCCCTTGGCGCAGGCGCCGTCCTCGCCCTTGTAGTCCCAGCCGTGGCACTCCTTGCAGCGCCACGTCGACGAGCCCTCT
>JAZFVR010000195.1:0-12557 GCA_036447835.1 Alphaproteobacteria bacterium
GCCGACGCGCGGCTCGAGCGCCTCGGCTACGACAACGTGCACGCGCGCCTCGGCGACGGCTACTACGGCTGGCCTGAGCACGCGCCCTACGACGCCATCATCGTGACCGCCGCGGCGAGCCACGTGCCGCCGCCGCTGATCGCCCAGCTCAAGCGCGGCGGGCGCATGGCGATCCCCGTCGGCGGCCGCTTCTTCACCCAGCAGCTGCTGCTGATCGAGAAGGGCCTCGACGGCGCCGTGACGACGCGGCAGGTGCTCCCCGTCCGCTTCGTGCCGCTGACCGGCGAGCACTAGCGATGTCGCGCACCCTCCGCCGGAGCGCCCTCATGCTGTGGAGCCGGCGAAGCCGGCGTCTCGAAGCATGATCGGGAAAGCAAGGCGCCGTTTGCCGGCACGAGCCGAATAATGCCGCTGGGGCTCGCGATCTCGGTGCTGTCGGCCGCCGCGCTCGGTTACGAGATCCTGCTCATGCGGCTGTTCTCGATCATCCAGTGGCACCACTTCGCCTACATGATCATCAGTCTGGCGCTGCTCGGCATCGGCGCCAGCGGCGCTGCGCTTTCGCTGGCGCGCGCCTGGCTCGTGGCGCGCTTCGCCGCCGCTTTCCCGGCCTCGGCGGCGCTCTTCGGCGTGAGCGCGGTGGCCGCTTTCGCACTCGCCCAGCGCGTTCCCTTCAACCCGCTCGAGATCGCCTGGGACGCGCGCCAGCTCGGTTCTCTCGTCGCCATCTACCTGCTGCTCGCGGTGCCGTTCGTGTTCGCCGGCGGCTGCGTCGGCATGGCGTTGGCGCGCTTCGCCGAGCGCATCGCGCGCCTCTACCGTTTCGATCTCATGGGCGCCGGCGTCGGCGCGCTCGGCGTCGTCGCCGTGCTGTTCGCGCTTCCCCCGGCCGACTGCCTCAGATTGATCGGCGCCCTCGGCTTCGCCGCCGCGGCGCTCGCCTGCCTCGACGCCGCCATCGGGAGGCGCGCCACGGCCGGCGTGCTCGCCGCGGCGGGCGTCGCGCTCGCGCTCGCCGTGCCCGCCGAGTGGCTGGCGCCGCGGCCGTCGCCCTACAAGGGGCTGAGCCAGGCGCTCCGCGTGCCGGGCGCCGAGGTCATCGACGAGCGCTCGAGCCCGCTCGGCCTGCTCAGCGTCCTGCGCAGCCCCGAGGTGCCGTTGCGCCACGCGCCGGGGCTGAGCCTCAACGCCGTCGCCGGCCCGCCCGAGCAGGTCGGCGTCTTCACCGACGGCGACGCGCTCACCGCGATCACGCGCTTCGATGGCGACTTCGCCCCCCTCGCCTACCTCGACCAGCAGCTCGCGGCGCTGCCCTACCACCTGCTCGAGCGGCCCCGGGCGCTGGTGCTCGGCGCGGGCGGCGGGGCAGGCGTTTTGCGCGCGCTCTACCACGGCGCCCGCAGCGTCGACGCGGTCGAGATCAACCCGCAGATGGCCGCCCTCGTGGGCCGTGACCTCGGCGAATTCGCCGGCGGCATCTACGGGCGCGACGACGTGCGCGTTCACCTCGCCGAGGCGCGCGCCTTCGTCGCCGCGCGCCGCGACACCTACGACCTCATCGCGTTGTCGCTGCTCGCGGGAAGCGGCGGCGACGCGGCCGGCGTGCAATCCCTGAAAGCAAGCACGGCCTACACGGTCGAGGCTTTCGAGACCTACCTCGCAAGGCTCGCCCCGGGCGGATTGCTCGCGATCACGGCCGGGATGCAGCTGCCGCCGCGCGGCGCGCTCAAGCTGTTCGCCACCGCGGTCGCGGCGCTCGGGCGCCGGGGCGTCGCCGAACCGGGCGCGCGGCTGGCGCTGGTGAGGAGCTGGGACGCCGCGACGCTGCTGGTCAAGAACGGGCCCTTGAGCGACGCCGACGCCGCCGCGATTCGCGCCTTCGCGGACGAGCGCGGCTTCGACCTCGCCTGGGTGCCGGGCATGGCGCGCGACGAGGCGAACCGCTATAACGTCCTCGCTGGGCCGCTGCTCTTCGACGGCGCGAAGGCGCTGCTGGGCGACGACGCCGAGGCCTTCGTCGCCGGCTACAAGTTCCACATCGCGCCGGCGACCGACGACCGCCCCCACTTCTTCCGCTTCTTCAAATGGAGCGCACTGCCCGAGCTGCTCACCTTGCGCGGTCGCGGCGGCAACGCGCTCATCGAGTGGGGATACCTGATCGTCGTGGCGACACTCGCCCAGGCCGCCGTGGCGAGCGTCGTCCTCATCGTGCTGCCGCTGCTGCGTCTCGAGCGCGGCACGGCGGCGCGGAAAGGCATCGGCGGCGGCGCCCGCGTCGTCGTCTACTTCTTCGCCCTCGGCCTCGCCTTCCTGTTCGTCGAGATCGCGTTCATCCAGCGCTTCACGCTGTTCCTCGGCCATCCGCTCTACGCGGCGGCGGTGGTGTTGAGCGCGTTCCTCGTCTTCGCCGGGCTCGGCAGCGGCGCCTCGGCGCACCTCGATGCGGCGCGGCTCCCGTTGGCGCCGGTCGCCGTCGCCGTCGTCGGCATCGCCATCGTCGCCCTCGCCTACCTAGTGGTCCTGCCGCCGCTGTTCGCGGCGCTCGCGCCGGCGCCCGACGCGGTGAAGATCGCGCTCTCGGCCGTGCTCATCGCGCCGCTCGCGTTCTGCATGGGCATGCCGTTCCCGTTGGGCCTGGCGAGGCTCGCAACGGACGCGCCCGGCTGGATTCCGTGGGCCTGGGCGATCAACGGCTGCGCCTCGGTGGTGAGCGCCGTGCTGGCGACGCTGCTCGCCATCCATCTCGGCTTCACCGCGGTGGTCGCCCTCGCGGTCGTGCTCTACGCGGTCGCGGCTGTCGCCTTCGGGGGGCGTCCGGCGGTCCGCCGCCTGCGCTAGCACCGTTTGTCTTTGACTGGGCCGGGTCGTGCCCCGATGATGGGGCCATGCGAGCGCCGCGCCGGCATCTGCTGATCGCGTTCGTGATCGCCGTCATCGCGGCCGCCGCAAACGCGCAACCGGTGACGCTCAACGGCGTCACCTTCAGCGATGAGCTCGGTGGTTTCACGATCGTCGCCGCCTCGGGGAGCGGCAGCCTCGAGGACCCGTTCCTCGTCGTCGAGTCGATCACCGGGCCGGGCGCCGCGGTGCTCGTCATCCGCGGCCTCTCGCTCGAGTTCGGCAACCACGTGCGCACCTATCATCCGACCGGCTTCGCGCTCAGGAAGATCGTCACAAACCGCACGCCCTTCACCTGGAATTTGGTCGACTTCGAGCTGCAACAGCGCCTCGGCCTGTCGAGCGACACGCTCGACGGCCTGTCGTTCGGCCAGGGCGCCAATTCGGGCCGGCCCTTCCGGTCCAATCGTTTCATGCGCGTGGCCGAGATCCACGAGCCCGTCGATTACGTCAGCTTCCACGACGGGGACCTCAAGCCCGGCGAGACCGCGACCTTCGACGTCATCGTCACCGACACGACGCCGGTGGCGCTGTTCTACCTGGTCCAGCGGCCCAACCGCCCGGTCGCGCGGGCGGCGCCGCCCGGCGGAGAGCCGCCGTGGTAAGACGCCTCAGGCTGTGGGCCGGGCTGGTGCTGTTCGCCTACGTCGCCACGCATCTCGCCAACCACGCCCTCGGACTGATCTCGCTGCCGGCGATGGAGGCCGGGCGCATCTGGTTCCTGGCGCTGTGGCGCAGCACCGCGGGCACGGTCGCCCTCTACGGCGCGTTCGCCGTCCACATGGCGCTGGTGCTCTACGCGCTCTACGCCCGGCGCCAGCTGCGCATGCCGCGCTGGGAGGCGGGCCAGATCCTGCTCGGCCTCGCGATCCCGCCGCTGCTCGCCGAGCACGTGATCGGCACCCGCTTCCTCGCCGAGTTCTACGGCGTCGGCGACGCATACACCTACGTCGTGCTGACCCTGTGGGTGTTCGCCCCGGTGGCCGGCGCGCGCCAGACGCTGGTGCTGGTGATCGCCTGGGTGCACGGCTGCATGGGGCTGCACTACTGGCTGCGCATCAGGCCGTGGTATCCGCGCGCCGTGCCCGTCCTCTACGCCGCGGCGCTCTTGCTGCCGGTGCTGGCGATCCTCGGCTTCTTCAACGCCGGCCAGGAGGTCGCTGCGCTCGCCGCCGACCCCGAGTGGCTGTCGCTGGTCATGACCGGTCTGCCGTTCCCCGACGCCATCGCCATCGAGGCGGCGGAGCGCGCCCAAACGCTGGTGCTCGCGGGCTTCGCCGCGCTCATCGCCGCAGTCGTGGTCGCACGGCTCGCGCGCAGCATACGCGAGCGCCGCCGCGGCGTGTTCCACGTCGCCTATCCCGGCGGCCGCCGCGTGCGCGCCGCCCCCGGCGCCACGATCCTCGAAGTGAGCCGCGGCGCCGGCATCCCCCACGCCTCGGTGTGCGGCGGCCGCGGCCGTTGCTCGACCTGCCGGGTACGCGTCGGCGAGGGGAGCGAGAACCTGCCGCCCGCGAGCCCCGAGGAAAGCCGCGTTCTCAGGCGCGTCGGTGCGCCGCCCAAGGTGCGCCTCGCCTGCCAGACGCGCCCCACCCGCGACGTCGAGGTGACGCCGCTGCTGCCGCCGACGGCGGGCCCCAGCGCCAGCCACCCGCACCCCGACTATCTGCAGGGAAGCGAGCAGGAGATCGCCATCCTGTTCGCCGACATGCGCGACTTCACCCGCCTCGCCGAGCAAAAGCTGCCCTACGACGTGGTGTTTCTGCTCAACCGCTACTTTCGCTCGCTGGGCGAGGCGGTGGAGCATGCCGGCGGCCAGGTCGACAAGTTCATCGGCGACGGGGTGATGGCGCTGTTCGGCGTCGCCTCGGGGCCCGAGCGCGGCTGCCGCGAGGCGCTCGCCGCGGCGCGCGCCATCGCCGAGGCCCTCGATGAGCTGAACCGCAACCTGGCGAACGACCTCGATGCGCCGCTCAGCGTCGGCATCGGCATCCACGCCGGCCCGGTGATCGTCGGCGAGATGGGCTACGCGCGGGCGACGACGCTTACCGCCATCGGCGACGCAGTTAATGCGGCGAGCCGCCTCGAGGCGCTGACCAAGGAGTACCGCTGCCAGCTCATCGTCTCGGAAGAGGTCGCCGAGCGCGCCGGGGTCGACCTGTCGCGCTTCGCCAGCCATGACATCGAGATCCGCGGCCGCCGCGACCGCCTCGCCATCAGGGTCGTCGGCGATGCCCACGAGCTGCCCGAAACGCACCCTGCAGGGACCGTCCGCGGCGCTGCCGCGACGGAGTCGCGCCGGCACTAGAAACCCGCCCCATTCAGGAGCGTATCGTGGGGAGCCCACATCATCGCGGAGTCAACGCGGAGTCATCGCGGGCTTTTCATTCGCCGTGAAACTTGGTACCAAATGCAAGAAACACAAGCTGTTAGTCGTCGCCACGACGCCCTGGAGGGCGCGCGCACAGTGACATCGATGCAAGGGAAGAACCCATGTCGGCGCAAGCGGAGTGGTTGAAGACCACGCGCGAGGGTGAGACTTTGGTCGTGGCGCTGGCCGGGCCTTGGGACATCGGCCACGCCGACCGGCTCGACCGCGACCTGCGCGACCTTTCGCCGGGCGAGGCGAAGGGGGTGCGCATCGACATGGCCGGCGTCGAGATGCTCGACACCGCCGGGGCCTGGATCCTGTATCGCACGCTGAAACGACTGCGCGGCGACGGCTACGCCGCCGAGTTCGCCCACGCGCGCCCCGAGCAGGCGGTGCTGCTCGACCTCGTCGAGGCCAACGACAAGCCGGTCGAATGCAAGCCGCCGCGCGAGCCGGCGATCCGCGCACTGGTCGAGCATGTCGGCCGGGCGACGTTCGAGGTCTTCGACGTGGCGCGCCGGATGCTCGCCTTCCTCGGCGCGACGACGCTGGTGCTCGGCCGCACGCTCGTCCACCCGCGGCGGATGCGGTGGACGGCGCTGGTCAATCACATGGAGCGCACCGGGATCGACGCGGTGCCGATCGTCGCGCTGATGTCGTTCCTGATCGGCGTCGTGCTCGCCTACCAGGGGGCCGAACAGCTGCGCCGCTTCGGCATCGAGATCTTCGTCATCGACCTGGTCGGCATCTCGATCCTGCGCGAGATCGGCATCCTGCTCACCGCCATCATCATCGCCGGGCGCTCGGGCAGCGCGTTCACGGCGGCGATCGGCTCGATGAAGGTGCACGAGGAGATCGACGCCATGCGCACCATCGGCCTCGATCCGATGGAGGTACTGGTGCTGCCGCGTCTTCTGGCGCTGGTCGTGACCCTGCCCTTGCTCACGTTCTTCGCCGACGTGATGGGCCTGCTCGGCGGGGCGTTGCTGGCGTGGCTCGCCCTCGACATAACGCCGGGCCAGTTCACCGAACGGTTGGTCGATTCGGTGCCGATCTGGTCGTTCTGGGTAGGCATGATCAAGGCGCCGGTGTTCGCCTTTCTCATCGCCATGGTCGGCTGCTTCGAGGGCTTCCAGGTGGCAGGCAGCGCCGAGAGCGTCGGTCGCCATACGACCAAGTCAGTCGTCGAGGCGATCTTCCTCGTGATCATCTTCGACGCCGCGTTCTCGATCCTCTTCTCGTACATCGGCGTCTAGGAGCCTGTCCGGGTAATGGTCGATCAAATCGCACCGGTGATCCGCATCAGGGGGCTGTGCACCCGGTTCGGCACGCAGGTGGTGCACGACGACCTCGACCTCGACGTGCGGCGCGGCGAGGTACTCGGCGTGGTCGGCGGCTCGGGCACCGGTAAAACGGTGCTGTTGCGGTCGATCATCGGCCTGACCAAGCCCCAGGCGGGAACGATCGAGGTCTTCGGCCACGACGTCACGCGCATCGGCGAGGCCGAGCGCCGCCAGTTCGAGTCGCGCTGGGGCGTGCTTTTCCAGGACGGGGCGTTGTTCACCTCGCTCACCGTGGCGCAGAACGTCCAGGTTCCGTTCAGGGAGCACACGCGGCTCGCACCCGACATCATCGACGAGATCACCGCGGTGAAGATCGCCATGGTCGGCCTGCCGATCGACGCGGCCGCCAAGTATCCGGCGGAGCTTTCCGGCGGCATGCGCAAGCGCGCAGGCCTGGCGCGCGCGTTGGCGCTCGATCCCGAAATACTGTTTCTCGACGAGCCGACCTCGGGCCTCGATCCCATCGGCGCCGCCGCCTTCGATCGGCTCATTCTGCGGCTGCAACGAAATCTTGGGCTCACGGTGTTCATGGTGACACACGATCTGGACAGTTTGTGGGCGATCTGCCACCGTATAGCGGTACTGGCCGAACAACGTGTTCTCGTCGTCGGCTCGATGGACGAAATATTGACGTACGAGCACCCGTGGGTGCACGACTACTTTCACGGCCCGCGCTCGCGCGCCGCCCAGCCCGCCACATAGACACGGCGATCCCCGTGGAAACCAAGGCAAACCATCTCGCCGTCGGCACCTTCGTTCTGGTCGCGATCGGCGGGCTGTTCGCCTTCGCGCTGTGGATCGGCAAGGCCGAGATCGACCGCGAATTCGACAGTTACTATATATACTTCACGGGTACCGTGAGCGGACTGACGACGGCGAGCACGGTGCGTTATCGCGGCGTACCCGTGGGCACGGTCGCGGACATTCGCATCGACCCGAACAACAGCGAACGGGTGCGCGTCATGATCGATGTGACGCGCGGCACGCCGATCAAGGAGGACGCGGTGGCCACGCTCGAGCTGCAGGGGATCACCGGTTTGGTCGACGTCGAGATCAAGGGCGGCAAACAGAGCAGCCCGCCGCTCACGCCGCAGCGCGGAGAGAAGATCGCGGTCATCGCGTCGACGCCGTCGAAGCTCGAGGCGCTGTTCGAGGACGTGCCCGAGGCGGTCACCCGCTTCACCTATCTGATCGAGCGCGGCGCGCTGCTGCTCAGCGACGAGAACCTCGCGGCGATCAACGGCACGCTCGCGAACCTCAAGGCGCTCACCGACACGCTCGTCGCGAGCAGCGACGATATCGCGGCGCTCACCCGCGACGCGGCGGTCACCGCCGCCGAGGTCAGAATCATGGCCGATGAGATAGTCACGCTCGCGCAGGAGCTGCGCGATCGGCTCCCGGGCCTGGTCGACAACGCGAATTCGGCGCTCACCACGATGACGGGCAGCATGGACACGCTGACCGTCGACACCCACGACGCCCTCAGCGAGATCCGCGGAAGCGCGCGTTCGCTGACCGGCGCCGCCGACCAGCTCGGCAAGATGGTGGTCGAGAACCGCCCGGGGTTGCGCGACTTCTCGCAGGACGGGCTCTACGAACTTTCGCGCTTCCTCGTCGAGGCGCGCGAGCTCGTCGCCAGCATGACGCGCATCGCCGATCGATTCGAAGCCGACCCGGCGCGCTTCCTGTTCGGCGATTCGGAAGCCGGATTCGAGCCCCAGTGATGCGAGCGACCGCCAACCGCCGATCTCTCTCGCGCCTCGTTGCACGCGCCTTCGCGGCGGGGCTCGTCCTCGCAGCGGCCGGCTGCGTCGAGGTTCTGCCCGGCCGGGGCGAGCCGCCCAAGCTGTTCACGCTGTCGCCCAAGAGCACCTTCAAAGAGGGCCTGCCGCACGCCGACTGGCAGCTCGTCGTCGAGGTCCCCGTCGCCGCCGAGAGCCTGAATACGTCGCGCATCGCCGTGCGCCACGACCCGCTGTCGCTGCAGTACTACAAGGGTGCGCGCTGGACCGAGCGCGCGCCGGTGATGGTGCAAACGCTGCTCGTCGAATCGTTCGAGAACAGCGGCAGCATCGTCGCCGTGGCGCGCAAGGCCACCGATCTGCGCGCCGATTTCATCCTCAAGTCCGACCTGCGCGAGTTCCAGGCCGAATACGTCGACGGCGCCACGCCGACGGTCCGCGTGCGTATCAACGCCAAGTTGGTGCGCATGCCCGAGCGAACGATCATCGCCTCGCACACGGTCGAGCGCCGGGTGAGCGCGCGCGGCACGAGCATCCGCCAGATCGTCTACGCCTTCGACGCGGCGCTCGGCAAGTCGCTCAGATCGGTCGTCGAGTGGGCATTGCAGGTACCTAACGACCTCTAGGCGGGAACGGCGCCGCGGCGCCGCGCTTTCTCCATTGCCAGCCAGTCGTCGCGTGAAACGGCGTAGAACGTGAGTTCGATGTCGCCCTTGGGGTAGCGGCGCTCGAGCCTCATGCCCGCCTTCTCCATGACCCGGCGCGAGCGCGCGTTTACGGCCCGCGCCACGGCGACGACGCGCTCGATCCCTGCCGCGCCGAAGGCATGGTCGAGCGTCGCCCGCACCGCCTCGAACGCCAGCCCTCGTCCACGGGCCCGCGGGCTGAGCGCGAAACGCAGGCCGATTTGGCCGTCGTCGCGCAGCCACAGCCCGCATTCGCCGACGAAGGCTCCACTCGCCTTGTCGAACAGGGCCCGGATGCCGAAGGCCCGCTGGTTCCAGGTGGCGACGTAACGCTCGAGCTCGGCCCGCACCTGCTCGCGCTTCTGCACGCCCGAGCGCATGGTCGCCATGACCTCGGCGTCGCCGTGCAATCCGGCGAGGAGATCGAGGTCGTGCGCGCCGAAGGGACGCATGTGGAGGCGGTCGGTCTCGAGTTCGCTCATCGGCAGCGGAGACGCGATGTGGCGTGATCCGGCGCCGCCATTCTGACGTTTCGCCCGGGGAAACGCTATGGAACGACATGAAGCAAACGTTCCAAACATGGTTAAAATAATTCGTTTGTTGCGAGAACGCACGCCACGCAGTAGGTTCCTTGCAACAGCGAAGCGTGGACGGAGAGCCGCGCGGCAAGGGAGGCAGACAGCGGGCGATGAACGACCTCGCCGCCGTCACCGAGCGCATCGAGACCGTGTTTCCAAGCCTGAGCCCACAGCTCAGGCAGGCGGCGCGCTACGTGCTCGACCGGCCCGACGACGTGGCGCTGAGTTCGATGCGCCGCGTCGCCGCGCGCGCCGGCGTGCACCCCTCGACCATGGTGCGCCTCGCGCAGGCCCTGACGTTCCCCGGCTACACCGCGCTGCGCGAGCCGTTCCGCCAATACCTGAGGGGCGAAAGGCGCTACGCCGCGCGCGCCCGCGACCTCGTCGCCCGCGGCGCGGCGGTCGAGACGGCGGCGCTGCTGCGCGAGGTCGCCGATCTCGACGTCGAGAACATCGGGCGCACCTTCGAGGCGCTCACGGCCGACGGGTTCGCGGCCGCGGTCGAGGCGCTGTACGCCGCGCGCCGCGTTCACGTCGTGGGTTTGCGCAAGTGCTTCCCGGTGGCGCACTATTTTCATTACGCCTATCACATGTTCCGGGACAACGCGGTGCTGGTGGGAACCCGCGGTGGCCTGCTGACCGACGAGCTGCGCACCATGAGCGGCGGCGACGCGATGCTCGCCATCAGCTTCAGCCGCTACACGCGCGACACGGTGAAGGCGGCGAAGCACGCCGCCGCGCGCGGTGCGGTGGTCATCGCCATCACCGACAGCCGGGTCTCGCCGCTCGCGACCTGTGCGACGCATGTGCTCATCGCCGCCAAGGAGAGCCCGTCGTTCTTCGGTTCGCTCGTCGGTGCGCTGTCGCTCGCCCAGGCGCTGATCGCCAGCCTCGCCACCCGCGGTGGCGACGACACCGTCGCGACGCTGGGCGAGACCGAGCGCCACCTCGACGAATTCGGCACCTACTGGGAAGACGCGCCGATCAGGGAGGCGCAGGCATGAACCACGTCTTCCACCGCCGGCCACACGACATCCTGCCCTGCGCCGACCACGGCGACGGCATCTACATCGTCGACACCGAGGGCCGGCGCTACCTCGACGCCTCGGGGGCCGCCGCGGTCTCGTGCCTCGGCCACAGCCATCATGCGGTGATCGAGGCGATCAGGCAGCAGATCGGGCGCATCGGCTTCGCGCACACGGCGTTCTTCACCAACGAGCCGATGGAGGCGCTCGCCGACCTGCTGATCGCCGACGCGCCCGAAGGCATCGAGCGCGTGTACTTCGTCTCCGGCGGCTCGGAGGCGATGGAGGCGGCGCTCAAGCTCGCGCGTCAGTACTTCGTCGAGCTCGGCCAGCCCGGCCGTCGCCGTTTCATCGCCAGGCGCCAGAGCTACCACGGCAACAGCCTCGGGGCGCTGTCGGTGGGCGGCAACGTCTTGCGGCGCGCGCCGTTCGAGCCGTTGCTGACCGAGGCGCATCACATCTCGCCGTGCTACGCCTACCGCGACCGGCGCGACGACGAGAGCGAGGAGGCCTACGGGCGCCGGGTCGCCGACGAGCTCGAGCAAGCGCTCCTCGCGCTGGGCCCCGAAACGGTGATCGGTTTCGTCGCCGAGCCGGTGGTCGGCGCCACCGCCGGGGCACTGCCCGCGGTTCCCGGCTATTTCCAGCGCATCCGCGAGATCTGCGACCGCTACGGCGTGCTGCTGATCCTCGACGAGGTGATGTGCGGCATGGGCCGCACGGGGACCCTGTTCGCCTGCGAGCAGGACGACGTCGCCCCCGACCTGCTCATCGCCGCCAAAGGCCTCGCCGCCGGCTACCAGCCGATCGGCGCGCTGTTCGTCTCGGGCGCCATCTACGGGGCGGTGCGCGACGGATCGGGATTCTTCCAGCACGGCCATACCTACATGGGCCACGCCACCGCCTGCGCCGCGGCGCTCGCCGTGCAGCGGGTGATGCGCGAGGACGACCTGCTCGCCAACGTCCGGCGCCAGGGCGCAGCGCTCATGGCGAGGCTCAACGAGCGCTTCGACGACCATCATCACGTCGGCGATATTCGCGGCCGCGGCCTGTTCGCCGGCATCGAGCTCGTCGCCGACCGCGCGAGCAAGGCGGCGTTCGACCCGGCGGCGCGGCTGCACGCCCGCATCAAGGCGAACGCCATGGCCCGCGGGCTGATCTGCTATCCCATGGGTGGCACGATCGACGGCAGGCACGGCGACCACGTGTTGATCGCGCCACCGTTCATCGTCGAGGACGACGACGTCGCCCGCATCGTCGAGCGCCTGGGCGACGCCGTCGACGCGGCGATCGCGGAGGTCGGGTGATGACCGCCGCCACCAACGCCGGCTGGCCGCCGCTGATCGTCACCGTGGCGCCCACCGGTGCGCACAAGACGAAGGCCGACCACCCGGCGCTGCCAATGACGGCGGACGAGATCGCGGCGACGGCCGCCGCCTGCCACGAGGCCGGCGCGGCGATGATTCACCTCCACGTCCGCGACCGCGAGGGCGGCCACACGCTCGACTCCGAGGTCTATCGCGACGTCATCGCCGCGGTGCGCCGCGAGGCGGGCGACGACTTCGTCGTCCAAGTGACCAGCGAGGCCGCGGGCCGCTACACGCGGGAGCAGCAGATGGCGATGGTGCGCGCGCTGAGGCCCGAGGCGGTGTCGCTCGCCGTACGCGAGATCGTGCCCGACGGAGCCTGCGAGCCCGAGGCCGCCGCCTTCCTCGCGTGGCTCAGCGACGAGCGCATCCTACCGCAGTACGTCGTCTATTCGGCCGAGGAAGTAACGCGCTATCACGATTTGTGCGGCCGCGGGGTGATCCCCGGCGAGCGGAATTTCCTGCTGTTCGTGCTGGGACGCTACAGCGCCGCGCAGACATCGCAGCCGCGCGACCTTCTGCCCTTCGTCGACGCCCACGACGACGA
>JAZFVR010000196.1:0-2861 GCA_036447835.1 Alphaproteobacteria bacterium
GCCGCGGCGCAGACGACGCCGGTCGAGACGCCGATGCTCGCGCCCCGCGTCGCCGCGGGCGAGCTTCCCCCGGTGAGCGAGCGCCTTCCCGCGCCGCCGGTCGTCGTCGCCTTCGACGGCGAGCAGCGGAGCCTCGGGCAACACGGCGGCGAGCTCAGGCTGCTCATGGGCAAGCAGAAAGACATCCGCATGATGATGGTGTACGGCTACGCCCGCCTCGTCGGCTACGACACCGAATTCGAGATCGTCCCCGACCTTCTCGAGCGCGTCGACGTCGAGGACGGCCGGGTGTTCACGCTCCATCTGCGCAAGAACCACCGGTGGTCCGACGGCGCGCGGTTCACCGCCGAGGACTTTCGCTACTACTGGGAGGACGTGGCCAACAACGAGGAGATCGCGCCGTTCGGGCCGCCCAAGGCGCTGCTCGTCGACGGCGCCCCGCCGCGCTTCGAGATCCTCGACGAGACGACGGTGCGTTTCAGCTGGCCGAGCACGAACCCCTATTTCCTGCCCGCGCTTGCCGGCGCGAGGCCGCTGTTCATCTATCGCCCGGCGCACTACATGAGGCGCTTCCACGCCCGCTACGCCGAGACCGCCGAGCTCGAGCGGCTTATCGAGGAGGCGAGCGCGCGCAACTGGGCCGGGCTGCACCACCAGAAGGACCACCAGTACCGCTTCGACAACCCCGATCTGCCGACGCTGCAACCGTGGCTGAACACGACCCGGCCGCCCGCCGAACGCTTCGTGTTCGTGCGCAACCCGTACTACCATCGCATCGACACGGCCGGCCGGCAGCTGCCTTACATCGACCGCGTCATCTTCAACATCTCCGACAACATGCTGGTGCCGGCCAAGACCGGCTTCGGCGAATCGGACCTGCAGGCGCGCTATCTCCGCTTCGACAACTACACCTTCCTCAAGGAAGGCGAGAAGAAGCACGACTTCAAGGTGCGCCTGTGGCGCACGGCGAAGGGGGCGAAGGTCGCGCTGTTCCCCAATCTCAACGCGGCCGACCCGGCGTGGCGCGACCTCTTGCGCGACGTGCGCTTCCGCCGCGCGCTGTCGCTCGCCATCGACCGCCACCAGATCAACCAGATCATCTACTTCGGCCTCGCCCGCGAAGGCGCTAACACGGTGCTGCCCGAGAGCCCGCTCTACCGCCCCGAGTACCAGGAGTCGTGGGCCACCTATGACGTCGCGCGCGCCAACGCGCTGCTCGACGACATCGGCCTCACCGAGCGCAACGGCCGCGGCATCCGCAGGCTGCCCGACGGCCGCCTGCTCGAGATCATCATCGAGACAGCGGGCGAGAGCACCGAGCAGACCGACGTGCTCGAGCTCGTGCACGACAGCTGGATGGAGATCGGCGTCAAGCTCTATACCAACCCGTCGCAGCGCGAGGTGTTCCGCAACCGCGTGTTCTCGGGCGAGGCGGTGATGTCGGTGTGGTCGGGGCTCGAGAACGGCTTGCCGACGGCGGACATGAGCCCCGACGAACTGGCGCCGACGCGCCAGCACCAGTTACAGTGGCCGAGATGGGGACAGTACTTCGAGACCGCGGGAAACGCCGGCGAGCCGCCCGACATGGCGGTCGTCCGCGACCTGGCAGCGCTCAACGACGCCTGGCGCCGCGGCCGCAACAGCGAGGAACGCGAGCGGACCTGGCGGCGGATGCTCGACATTCACGCCGATCAGGTGTTCACCATCGGCATCCTCAACGGCGTGCTGCAGCCGGTGGTCATCAACGACCATCTGCGCAACCTGCCGGTGGAAGGAATCTACAACTGGAACCCGGGCGCTTATTTCGGCATTTACAGACCCGACACCTTCTGGTTCACCGAGGCGCGGCGGGCGCCGGCGCAATGAACCCCGCGCCGCGCCCGTGACGCACCCGACGGCCACCTAACCGAGACGCCAGCGACAGCGACATGTTCCGTTACATCATCCACCGACTCCTGATCATGATCCCGACGTTGCTGGTGATCAGCCTCATCGTCTTCGTCATCATCCAGGCGCCGCCGGGCGACTACCTCGAAAGCTACATCGCCGAGCTGCAGAGCCAGGGCGAATCGGTCGACCCCAACAAGATCGAGTTCCTGCGCCAGCACTACGGCTTCGACAAGCCGCTGCTCGAGCAATACGCGTTGTGGATCTTCGGCATGTTGCAGGGGGACTTCGGCTATTCGTTCGAGTTCCGCCTGCCGGTCTCGGACGTGGTCGGCGACCGCCTCTACCTCACCATGCTGGTGTCGTTCACGACGATCGTGTTCACCTGGTTGGTGTCGTTCCCCATCGGCCTCTATTCGGCCACCCACCAGTACAGCTGGGGCGATTACAGCCTCACCTTCCTCGGCTTCATCGGCCTCGCGACGCCCAACTTCCTGCTCGCGCTCGTGCTCCTTTACTTCGCCAACGTCATCTTCGGCACCTCGGTCGGCGGCCTCATGGACCCCGATTATCTCGGCAAGCCGTGGACCGTGGGCAAGTTCCTCTCGGTGCTCGAGCACCTGTGGATTCCGGTCATCGTCATCGGCACCTCGGGCACCGCCGGCATGATCCGGCGCATCCGCGCCAACCTCCTCGACGAGCTCGAGAAGCAGTACGTGGTCACCGCCCGCGCCAAGGGCCTGCACCCGTTCAAGGTGGTGGTCAAGTATCCGCTCAGGATGGCGCTCAACTTCTTCATCGCCGACATCGGCAGCCTGCTGCCGAGCATCATCTCGGGCGCGGCGATCGTCGCCGTCGTCCTGTCGCTGCCGACCACCGGGCCGATGCTGCTCGATTCGCTGCGCAGCCAGGACATGTACCTCGCCGGGTCGTTCCTGATGTTCCTCGCCACGCTGACCGTGGTCGGGGTGCTC
>JAZFVR010000197.1:0-2472 GCA_036447835.1 Alphaproteobacteria bacterium
CAGCGGCTCGCCGCCGCGATCATCGGCCTCACCGACAACAAATGGGCGGTGCTCGGCCTGATGAACGTGTTCTTCCTCGTCGCCGGGCTGTTCCTGCACTCGGCGGCGGCGATCATCCTCATCGTCCCGATCGTCATGCCGGTGGTCTACGCGGTCGGCATCGACCCGGTGCACTTCGGCATCATCGTCACGCTCAACCTCGGTATCGGCCAGCAGACGCCGCCGGTGGCGAGCGTTCTGGTCACCGCGTGCTCGGTCGCCAAGGCCGACATCTGGGAGGTGAGCAAGATCAATGTCTATTTCATTGGCGTGCTGTTTGTGGTTCTCATGCTGGTGACGTACCTGCCGTTCACGGCGCTCAGTCTCGTCGACCTGTTTTACGGAGGCTAGGCATGACCGATACGATCCTGGTCGAGCGCGACGGCGCCATCGCCACCGTCGTCCTCAACCGGCCCGAGAAGCTCAACGCGCTCAACAAGGCGATGTGGCAGGGCCTCGATGAGGCGATCACGGCGCTCTCGGCCGACGACGGGGTGCGCTGCGTCGTGCTGCGCGGCGCCGGCGACAGGGCCTTCGCCCCCGGCGCAGACATCTCGGAGGTCGAGAGCGATCGCTCCAACGCCAAGCAGGCGCGCGCGTACAACGCCACGGTCGAGCGCGCGATCGACGCGCTCGCCACCTGCCGTCACCCCACTCTTGCGCTCATCAAGGGCGTCTGCATCGGCGGCGGGCTCGAGATCGCCGCGTTCTGCGACCTGCGCATCTGCGGCGAGGCGAGCAAGTTCGGTGTGCCGATCAAACGCCTCGGCCTGGTCATGAGCTATTGCGAACTCAAGGGCCTTCTCGCCCTGGTGGGGCGGGCGACGGCGCTCGAAATCATCCTCGAGGGGCGTGTCTTCGGCGCCCGGGAGGCGTTCGAGAAGGGTCTCGTCACCCGCGTCGTGCCCGACGATGCGGTCGAGGACGAGGCCTACGCGGCGGCGCGGCGCATCGCCGAGGGCGCGCCGCTCGTCGCCCGCTGGCACAAGCAGTACATCCGCCGCCTCGAAGATCCGACGCCGCTCAGCGAGGCCGAGATCGAGGCGACGCTGGCGTGCTACGACAGCGAGGACTTCAGGATCGGCTACCGCGCCTTCCTCGACAAGAAGAAGCCGGAGTTCAAGGGACGTTGAGATGGGGCCGCTCACCGGTCTCAAGGTCATCGAGCTCGCCCACATCATGGCGGGGCCGTGCTGCGGCCTCATGCTCGCCGACATGGGCGCCGACGTGATCAAGGTCGAACGCGCGCCCGGCGGCGACGATTCGCGCCGTTTCCTGCCTCCCGACGTCGGCGGCGAGGCGGCCTCGTTCCTGATGATGAACCGCAACAAGCGCGGCATCGTCGTCGACCTCAAGACCGCGGGCGGCAAGGAGGTCGTGCGGCGCCTGCTCGCCGACGCCGACGTGGTCATCGAGAACTACCGCAAGGGCACCATGGAGCGCCTCGGCCTCGGCTACGAGGCCTTGCGCGAAGCCAACCCCGGGCTGATCTACTGCGAGATCTCGGGCTTCGGCCGCAGCGGTCCCTACGCCGAGCGCGGCGGCTTCGACCTCATCGCGCAAGGCATGAGCGGGCTGATGAGCATCACCGGCGAGGCGCCGGGGCGGCCGCCGGTCAAGTGCGGCGCGCCGATGACCGACATCACCGCCGGAATCCTCGCCGCCATGGGCATTCTCGCCGCCTACATAGAGCGGCAGACGACCGGCAAGGGCCAGCGCGTCGACACCTCGCTGTTCGAGGCCGGCATCGTGCACACCTACTGGCAGTCGGCGATCGCCTTCGCCACCGGCGCGGCGCCTGGGCCGATGGGCTCGGCGCACCCCCTGAGCGCCCCCTACCAGGCGTTCGAGACCGCCGACGGCTGGATCACCGTCGGCGCCGCCAACCAGGCCAACTGGCTCAAGCTGCTCGAGGCGCTGGCGAGCCCGGCGCTCGACGACGACGAGCGTTTCGCCACGCCCGACGGGCGCATGAGCAACCTCGCGGCGCTCACCGAGGCGCTCGGCGCGATCTTCCGCCGCGAGGCCAGCGCCGAATGGCTCGCCCGCCTCGAGGCCGCCGGCGTGCCCGCCGGGCCGGTGCTCGACGTCGGCCAGATGCACCGCGATCCCCAGGCGCTCGCCCGCGGCATGGTGACGGACGCGCCGCACAGCCGCCTCGGTGCGGTCAAGACCATCGGCCCGCCGGTGAAGTTCTCGGCCACCCCCGGCGGCATCGCCCGTGGCGCGCCGCTGCTCGGCGAGCACACCCGCGAGGTCCTTAGCCAGCACGGCTACGCGGCGGCCGAGGTCGACAGGCTGATCGCCGAGGGCGCCGTCGCCGCCGCGTAAGCCGCCGGCGCGGCTGGTGTAAGGCCGCCGCGTAAGCCGCCGGCGCGGCTGGTGGTGTAAGGCCGGCGCGTCAGCCGGCGCCGCCGACCACCGCGCCGAGCG
>JAZFVR010000198.1:0-2162 GCA_036447835.1 Alphaproteobacteria bacterium
AAGCTGATGGCGAAGTTCCGCTCGAATGCGACGCCGATCAATCCCTATCGCGTCGCCTGGGAGCTCAACGCATTCCTCACCGACGACACCATCTACATCGGCGACGGCGGCGACGTGGTCACCATCACGGCGCAGGCGGTGCAGCCGCGCGTACCCGGCCACTGGATGGATCCGGGACCGCTCGGCACCCTCGGCGTCGGCACCGGCTTCGCCTTGGCGGCCAAGCTCGCGCATCCGGAAAAGGAAGTGCTGTGCTACTTCGGCGACGGCGCCTTCGCCATGACCGCCTTCGACATGGAGACCGCGAACCGCTTCGACGCGCCGTTCATCGCCGTCATCGGCAACAACTCGTCGATGAACCAGATCCGCTACGGCCAGATCGCCAAATACGGCGAACAGCGCGGCAACGTGGCCAACAAGCTCGGCGACGTCGACTTCGAGCAGTTCGGCCGAATGCTGGGCGGCCACGGCGAGGCGGTGCGCGATCCCGACGAAATCCAACCGGCGCTGATGCGCGCGCGCGAAGCGGTGAAATCCACGGGCCGTTGCGCGGTGGTCAACATCTGGGTCGATCCCGACGAATACGCGCCGGGAACCAAGGCCCAGACCATGTACAAATAGGCGCTGGCGGCAAGCGGCAACCTAGTTACGGCAACCTATTCGGGAACGAGGAAGACCATGGGAAAGGCTTTGGACGGAATCAGGATACTCGACATGACCCACGTCCAATCGGGTCCGTCGTGCACCCAGACTCTGGCGTGGTTCGGCGCCGACGTCATCAAGGTCGAGCTGCCGGGCCGCGGCGCTATCACCCGTGCGCAGCTGCGCGACCTGCCCGACGTCGACAGCCTCTATTTCACGATGCTCAACTGCAACAAGCGCAGCATCACCATCAACACCAAGACCGACAGGGGCAAGGAGATCTTCACCAGGCTCCTCGAGGCGTGCGACGTGATCGTCGAGAACTTCGCCCCCGGCGCCCTGGCGCGCCAGGGCTTCCCCTGGGAGAAGATCCACGAGATCAACCCGCGCGCCGTCTACGCCTCGATCAAGGGCTTCGGCCCCGGTCCTTTCGAGGACTGCAAGGTCTATGAGAACGTCGCCCAATGCACCGGCGGCTCGGCCAGCACCACCGGGTTCGACGACGGGCCGCCGCTGATCACCGGCGCCCAGATCGGCGATACGGGCTCGGGCATCCACTGTGTCGCCGGAATCCTCGCGGCGCTGATCCAGCGCGACAAGACGGGGCGCGGACAGAAGGTCGAGGTGGCGATGCAGGACGTCGTGCTCAACCTGTGCCGGGTCAAGCTGCGCGACCAGCAGCGGCTCGCGCACGGGCCCTTGAAGGAGTATCCGCAGTATCCCAACGGCAGCTTCGGCGACGCGACGCCGCGCGCCGGCAACGCCTCGGGCGGCGGGCAGCCCGGCTGGGCGGTGCGGACCAAGGGCAACGGCCCCAACGATTACATCTACGTCATCATCCAGCCGCCGGCGTGGGCGCTGTTGATGAAGGTGATCGGCCACGAGGAGCTGATCGACGATCCCGAATGGGCGACGCCCGAGGCGCGGCTGCCCAAGCTCGACCAGTGCTTCGCCCTGATCGAGGAATGGACCAAGACCAAGGACAAGTTCGAGGTCATGGATATCCTCAATGGGCACAACATTCCCTGCGGCCCTATCCTCGACATGAAGGACCTGGCCGTGGACGAATCGCTGCGCGCGCGCGCCTCGGTGGTCGAGGTGGAGCACCCCGAGCGCGGCAAGTTCCTCACCGTCGGCAACCCCATCAAGCTCTCCGATTCGCCGGCCGAGGTGAAGACCTCGCCGCTCTTGGGCGAGCATACCGAGGAGATTCTCAGGGACATCGCCGGCTACGGCGAGGACGACATCGAGGCGGCGCGGAGCGAGGGCGCGATCTAGCCGCGCCGGCGCAGCGAGGGCACGATCGAGTGGTGCGGCTCTGATGTTCCCGTCCCGCGCTGGTCATGGCCGGGCGTGACAGATTGGAATTAAGGGGACACCTTACTTAATTCACACGCTTGGTTGCGACACTGAATTAAGTAAGGTGTCCCCTTAATTCTAATTCCGAAATTCGGGGTTCGCTGAGACAAGAAAACCAAGGAGGGGAGGACCATGCGTATCGTCGTCAACGGGCAGCAGGC
>JAZFVR010000199.1:0-2975 GCA_036447835.1 Alphaproteobacteria bacterium
AGCAACAGCGCGATCGGGGTGTTGACGGCGACGCCTTCGGCGCCTTCGGGCACGAGAATCTTGCCCAGCGTGCCTTCCTCGACCGCCTCGACCTCCATCGTCGCCTTGTCGGTCTCGATCTCGACGAGGATGTCGCCCGGGGCCACCTCGTCGCCTTCGCGCTTGTGCCACTTGGCGAGGTTGCCCTCGGTCATCGTCGGCGACAGCGCCGGCATGAGTATCTCGATCGGCATGGTTCCTTCCGCCCGCCGCGGATCAGGCGTCGAGGCGCTCGAGCGACGCCGGCGGCGGGCGGCGCTCAGCCATCGGCGAGCACGTTGGTGTAGAGCTCGGACGCATCGGGCTCGGGGCTGTTCTGGGCGAACTCGGCCGCCTCGGCCACCACTGCCTTGATTTCGCGGTCGATGTCCTTGAACGTTGCCTCGTCGATCGCGCCGTCGTCGATGAGCCGCCGGCGCAGCTGGTCGATGGGATCGCGCTGCTCGCGCACCTTCTGCACCTCCTCGCGCGAGCGGTACTTGGCCGGGTCCGACATCGAGTGGCCGCGGTAGCGGTAGGTCTTCATCTCCATGAGGATCGGCCCCTTGCCCGCGCGGCAATGCGCGACCGCATCGTCGCCGGCAAGCTTGACCGCGGCGACGTCCATGCCGTCGACCTCGACGCCGGGGATGCCGAAGGCGCTGCCGCGGCGATAGATCTCGGTGCCCGCCTTGGCGCGTTCGATCGACGTGCCCATGGCGTACTGGTTGTTCTCGATCACGAACACCACCGGCAGTTTCCACAACGACGCAATGTTGAACGATTCGTATACCTGACCCTGGTTCGCCGCTCCCTCGCCGAAATAGGTCAGGCAGACGTGCGGCTCCTCGCGATAGGCGTAGGCGAAGGCGATGCCGACGCCGAGCGGCACCTGTGCGCCGACGATGCCGTGGCCGCCGTAGAAGTTCTTCTCGCGCGAGAACATGTGCATCGAGCCGCCCTTGCCCTTCGAGTAACCGCTGCCGCGGCCGGTGAGCTCGGCCATCACGCCCTTGGCGTCCATTCCGCGCACGAGCATATGCCCGTGGTCACGGTAACTGGTGATGACCCCGTCTTCGGGGGTGATCGCGTGCTCGAGGCCGACGACGACCGCTTCCTGGCCGATGTAGAGGTGGCAGAACCCGCCGATGAGGCCCATGCCATACATCTGACCGGCCTTCTCCTCGAAGCGCCGGATGAGCAGCATCTCCCGGTAGTAGGTGAGCAGCTCCTCGACGTCGACTTGGGCAGGGGCTGGCGCGGCGGCCTTCGTCTTGCGCTTGGTCGTCGCCATCGGTCCTCCCCGAATTCAGGCCCGCGCCGTGACCCGGACGGTGCCCGTTTCCGGCAGATCGGCTTTCGCTTCAAGCTACGCGCAAAGCGTTCACCATGCAAGACAACGCGAGACGAGAAGTCGTTTGCGTGCGGTGTCTTAACGGCCAACAGGTGGGGCGCGCGGCGCGGCGCGTCAAGCGCCCAAAGAGGCCGCGGCCGGTGCCCGGGTTAGTTCGGCGGGGTCGCGCCGGGAATGAAGATGACGCGCTCGTCGGGGTGGGCGAGGTTGAGCACGGCGCGTGCGCGTTCGTCGAGCAGGTCGCGGTCGAGGCCCGAGGCGCGCATGAGCGTGACGCGATGGTCCAGCCGCTGTTCCACGCCACGGCTCAGGGCGAGCGCCGTGCGCGCCTGCTCGATCTGCTTGCTGAGCTCGAGCCAGGTCATGAGACCGCGCTCGCCCTGGATGGCGTGATAGCTGAAATAGACGACGGCGGAGATGCAGATGAGCGGTGCGGCGACCTGCCGCGCGCGTTGACGGAGTTCGTCAAGAAACGCCATGAGCACAATGAATCACATGCGAATCCCGTTGGTCAACAGGAAACCGCGCCGATCGCGGACGAAGTGTGCGAAAGGATTGCGGTGAGCCGCCTGTCATTCGAAACTGGCGTAACCATGAACGTGTGCGGATAATCCGGGTTTTGGTGATGCCTCGAGGAGACGCCAAAGATGTGCTGTACCATGGCCGCGAGACACCGTCGTGACGGCGCCTGAAACCGCGCGCGACGTCCCCCTGGGAGGCGGGCGCCTGGTGTTTGCGCTCGGACTGCTCTTCGGTGGCGGCATGATCTGGGGCCTCACCTTCTCGCTCGCCAAGCTGGTGACCGAGGCGGGAGCGCATCCGTTTGGCGTCTCGTTTCTCTACGGGCTGATCGGCGCGATCCTTTTGCTCCCCTATTGCGTGGTGCGGTATCGGGGCATTCCGCTCGATCGTGAGCATCTCCGCTTCTACACAATCGCCGGCGCGCTCGGTACGGCGCTGCCGACGGTGGTGCTGTTTTCCTCGGCGGCGCATATGCCGGCGGGAGTGCTCGCGCTCGTCACCGCGCTGGTGCCGCTCATGAGCTATGTCTTCGCCCTGGGGCTCGGCGTGGAGAGCTACCGCGTCCTGCGTTCGCTCGGCATCGTGCTCGGCCTGTCCGCCATCCTGATGATCGTGGTGCCCGAGACGAGCCTTCCCGGGCCGGCGATGGTGGGCTGGGTGCTGTTCGCCCTGATCGCCCCGGCGTCGTATTCGGGTGAAAACCTCTTCGTCGCCCTGCGCCGCCCCGAGAGCAGCGATTCCTTCGTTCTCCTCTGCGGCATGCAGTTCGCCGGGGCGGCGATGCTCGCGCCGCTGGTCTGGGCCACCGGAACCTGGGTCTCGCTCGCGGCGCCGTGGACCGAGGTCGAGTGGTGGATCGCCGCCCTGATCGTCATCAACACCTCCGCCTATCTGATGTTCATCGAGCTCATCCGCATCGCCGGCCCGGTGTTCGCGGCCCAGACAGGATATATCGTTACCGTTTCGGGCGTATTGTGGGGCATGGCCATCTTCGCCGAGCAGCACAGCGGCTGGGTGTGGGGGGCGCTCGCCGTCCTGTTCGCGGGCCTCGCGCTCGTCAACCCGCGCCCGTTCCGCGCCC
>JAZFVR010000200.1:0-2496 GCA_036447835.1 Alphaproteobacteria bacterium
GACGGGGGGCTCGCCGCCGGCCCTGCCCGCATAACGGCTACATGCCGTTGCCGAGCAGGATCCTCGTCGCCGCGGCTAGCGCCTTGACGGCGGCGGTGTGGTCGCCGCCACCGTGTGCGGCCATCCCCTGGTCGCGCAGCTTCTCCACTTCGGCCTTTTTGGCCGCGCTCAGACTGGAACTGGCAAGGGCCGCGGTAACGGCCTTGCCCTGCTTCGGGCAGTAGAACGCCGAAGCCGGCGTGGCGAACGCCACGATCACGACGGCGGCGAGAAGCGAACGTGCAATCATGTCTGCCTCCTGTTGTCTCTCGGACGTAGTGTTTCTCGACGAAAAGCCAAAGGCTTCACGGCTCGTAAACACGCGCGCCGGCGGTTTATTCCCTCGCCGCGGGCGCGCTGCCGCCTCATGCGGCGTCGGAGCGGCTCGCTCTCGCGTCCTCGACCAGGCTCAGAAAGGCCTTGACGGTTCTCAGGTTGCGGCGCTCCTTGAGGCAGACGACGAATTCCCACGATTCGAGCCGGGCGTCGGCGATCTCGAGCGGCCACAGGCGGGCGTCGCCCCCGAGCTCGGCGCGCGAGACGACGCCGACGCCGAGCCCCGCGGCGACCGCCTCGCGCAGCGCCTCGCGGCTGCCGATCTCCATCACCACCCGCGGGCTCACCCCGGCGGCGCCGAGCGCCCTTTCGAGAATCTGCCGGGTGGTCGAGCCGACCTCGCGCAGGACCATGGCGCGCCCCTCGAGCTCGGCCAACCGGATGGCGCTGCGTCCGGCCCACTCGTGGTCGCGCGGCACGAACACGACGACCGGCTGGCGGCTGTACGGGATCGAGTGGAACCGACGGTCGTCGCCGACCCAGGCGAGCACCGCCACGTCGGCGCGATAGTCGACGAGGTCCTGAACCACCGACTGCGAGTTGCCCATGGCGACGGTGACGCGCACCCCGGGATAGCGGCCGATGAACGCCGCCAGAAGCTCCATCACGAAATAGGGCCCATCGGCGCCGACCTTGAGATGCCCGCTGCGCAGCTCGCCCGCCGCCGCCAGCATCTCGTCGGCCTCCTGCTCGAGACCGAAGATTCGCCGCGTAATGGCGAGCAATCCCTCGCCGAGTTCGGTCGGCACCACCTGACGGCCGCGGCGATCGAGTAGGGCCGCGCCGCAGCTCTCCTCGAGCGCTTTGACCTGAATGGTCACCGCCGGCTGGCTCACCCGCAACGCGCGCGCGGCCTTGGTGAAGCTGCGCTCGGTGGCGACGGCGTGAAACGCCCTGAGCTGCGCGTGAGTTATAAACGCCACAAATCGAATCCATAAGAATTTATAATTTGATTTATATTCGCGGCGCGGCGCATAAGGCAAGCCATCTTGCGCCTCGATCGGGATCGCCCTCTCATGGGCACGCGAACCGAACCCATCCTGCTGACGCCCGGACCGCTGACCACGTCGCGCGGAACGAAGGCGGCGATGCTGCGCGACTGGGGCTCGCGCGACACCGAGTTCATCGCGCTCAACGCCCGCGTCCGCGCCCGTCTCGTCGACATCGCCGGCGGCGGCGAAAGCCACGTCTGCGTCCCGGTCCAGGGCAGCGGAACCTTCGCCATCGAGGCGGCGGTCGGCACTCTCGTGCCGCGGAACGGCAAGATGCTGGTGCTGGTGAACGGCGCCTACGGCCGGCGCATCGCCCGCATCTGCGACGCGATCGGTCGCGCCTACACCACCCTCGAGACCACCGAGGATACGCCCAACGACCCGGCCGCCCTCGATTCGGCGCTCGCCGCCGATGGGGCGATCACGCACGTGGCCGCGATCCACTGCGAGACGACGTCGGGCATCCTCAACCCCATCGAGGAGATCGCGGCGATCGTCGCCGGCCACGGCCGCAGCCTCGTGATCGACGCCATGAGCGCGTTCGGGGCAATCGAGCTCGACGCCCGCAAGACGCCGTTCGACGCCGTCGTCGCGTCGGCCAACAAATGCCTCGAAGGGGTGCCGGGCGTGGGCTTCGCGGTCATCCGCGCCGACACGCTGGCGCGGGCCGAAGGCAACGCGCCGTCCCTGAGCCTCGATCTCTACGACCAGTGGCGGGCGATGGAGGGCAACGGCCAGTGGCGCTTCACGCCGCCGACCCACTGCATCCTCGCCTTGGACAAGGCGCTCGACGAATTCGACGCCGAGGGCGGCGTCGCCGGCCGGGGCGCGCGCTATGGCGAGAATTGCCGCATCCTGGTCGCCGGCATGCGCGAGCTTGGCTTCAAGACCCTGCTGCCCGACGCGCTCCAGGCGCCGATCATCGTCACCTTCCACATGCCGGGCGATGCCAAATTCGACTTCGGGGTGTTCTACGGCCGGCTGCGAGAGAAGGGCTACGTCATCTATCCCGGCAAGCTCACCGTCGCGCCCAGTTTCCGCATCGGCTGCATCGGTCACCTCGGCGAGGCCGAGATGAAAGGCGCCCTGGCCGCCATTTCCGAGGTCATCCGGGAGATGGGGGTGCGGA
>JAZFVR010000201.1:0-2070 GCA_036447835.1 Alphaproteobacteria bacterium
GTTCGATGGTCGACGACCTCGTCGCCGAGACGCGGCGCCGCCTCGCCGCCGCCGACCCGACGAGCGCCGACGACGTGCGCCGCCTGGGCCGCGCCGTGGCCGCCTTCTCCGATGCTATGGCGACCCATGACCGCGCGCTCAAGGCGTTCCTGCACGAGCACATGTACCGGCACGACCGCGTGACCGGCAAACGGGAACACGCGCAGCGCGTCGTCGTCAAATTGTTCGAGGCGTTCCTCGCCGAGCCCGGGCGCATGCCGGCCGATTGGCGCGCGCGGGCTGCCGGCGCCGACGCGTCCGCGACCGCGCGCGTGGTCGCCGACTACGTCGCCGGCATGACCGACCGCTACGCGTTCGACGAGTACACTCGCGTCTTCGATGAGGGGCCGGTAGAATGTTGAATGTTTTCAATGAATTTCGTGACAAAGTTATAGCGGTCATCGAAGATTTGTCGAAACGCGGCGCGCTGCCTCCGGGGCTCGATGCGGCGGCCGTGACGGTCGAGCCGCCGCGCGATGCGGCGCACGGCGATCTCGCCACCAACGCGGCGCTGGTGCTCGCGCGCCAGGCCAAGCGCAAACCGCGCGACATCGCCGAGGCGATCGCCGCGCGCCTCGCCGAGGACGACGCGGTGACGGAAGCCGGCGTCGCCGGGCCCGGCTTCATAAACCTGCGGCTCTCGGACGGCTTCTGGCAGGCGCGCATCGCCGACGTGCTCGCCGCCGGTGCGGATTACGGCTCGTCGACGCTGGGCGCGGGGCGGCGGGTCAACGTCGAGTACGTCTCGGTCAATCCCACGGGGCCGCTCCACGTCGGTCACGCGCGCGGCGCCGTCTACGGCGACGCGCTCGCGGCGCTCTTGGAGAAGGTCGGCTACGAGGTCACGCGCGAGTACTACATCAACGACGCCGGCGCCCAGGTCGATGCGCTCGGCCGCTCGGCCTACCTGCGCTACCGCGAGGCGCTCGGCGAGAGCGTCGACGACGCGGCGTTCGAGGGGCTCTATCCCGGCGATTATCTCAGGCACGTCGGCGCGGCGCTCGCCGCGCGCGACGGCGACAAGTGGCTCGGTGCGGGCGAGGACGAATGGCTCGCGCCCGTGCGCGACCTCGCCATCGAGAAAATGATGGAGCTGATTCGCGACGACCTCGCGGCGCTCGGAGTCCACCAGGAGGTGTTCTCGCCGGAGCGCGCGCTGGTCGCCGCCGGCCGGGTCGAGGAGGCGCTGGCGCTGCTCGAAGAAAAGGGACTGATCTACACCGGTGTGCTCGAGCCGCCCAAGGGCATGAAGCCCGAGGACTGGGAGCCGCGGCCGCAGACGCTGTTCCGCGCCACCCAATTCGGCGACGACGTCGACCGGCCGCTCAAGAAGTCGGACGGCAGCTGGACCTATTTCGCCCCCGACATCGCCTATCACCTCGACAAGATCGAGCGCGGGGCGACGGCGCTGATCGACGTTTGGGGCGCCGACCACGGCGGCTACGTCAAGCGCATGAAGGCGGCGGTCAAGGCGCTGTCGGGCGGGGAGGTCGAGCTCGACGTCAAGCTGTGCCAGCTGGTCAGGCTGATGCGCGGCGGCGAGCCGGTGAAGATGTCGAAGCGGGCGGGCGACTTCGTCACCCTGCGCGAGGTCGTCGACGAGGTCGGCAAGGACGTGGTGCGTTTCATCATGCTGACGCGCAAGAACGACGCGCCGCTCGACTTCGACCTCGTGCGCGTCACCGAGCAGTCGAGGGACAACCCGGTGTTCTACGTCCAGTACGCGCACGCGCGCGTCTGTTCGCTGATGCGCATGGCGGCCGAGCAGTTGCCGGACCTCGACACCGGCGTGGGCGCGCTCGCCGCCGCCGACCTCGACCGCTTGACCAATCCCGCCGAGCTTGCTTTGATCAAGTCGCTGGCGGGTTGGCCGCGCCAGCTCGAAAGCGCCGCCGAGGCGCACGAACCCCATCGCCTGGCCTTCTATCTCAACGACGTCGCGGCCGCCTTTCATGGCCTGTGGAACAAGGGGAACGAGGATCCGCGCATGCGCTTCATCGTCGCCGACGACGCGGCGCTTACCGGCGCCCG
>JAZFVR010000202.1:0-3113 GCA_036447835.1 Alphaproteobacteria bacterium
TCGGCGCGCGGCGATCGTGATCGCCTGAAAGAATCGCTCGAAACCTTGCGCAAGGAGCACGCCGAGGCAAGGCGCGCCGCCGAGGCCTCGTCGTCGGCGCAAGGCGAGCTCGAGTCGCTGCGCCAGAGTCTCGACACGCTCAAGGCCGAACTCAAGAGCCAGCGCGAAGCGCAGGCCGAGCTCGAACGGAGCGCCGCGGCGGCGTCGTCGGCGCAGGAAGAGCTCGCATCGGCGCGCGGCGAGCGCGACCGGCTGAACGCATCGCTCAAGCAATTGCGCGAAGCGTACAATGCGCTCGAGCAGGGCGCCGAAGCGGCGCCGGAGACCAACGGCGAGCTCATCGCCTTGCGTAGCGACCGAGAGCGCCTCAACGAGGCGCTGGTGCGCTCGCGCGACGAATACGCCCAGCTCGAACGTCTGACGGCGACGGTCTCGGCGCGGCTGGACGCGGCGATCTCCCGCCTCAGGAATACACTGGAGGGCTGACATGGGCCAGGTTGCGGTATCCATCAACGGTCGCGATTACCGGATCAGCTGCGACGAGGGGCAGGAGGAGCGGCTCGAACGCCTCGCCGCCTACGTCGACGAGCAGATCTCCGATCTGGTGAGCTCGGTGGGCAACGTCGGCGACGTGCGGCTCATGGTGATGGCGAGCCTCCTGGTCGCCGACAAGCTTTTCGACGGCAACAACGAGATCGAGCGCCTGAGGGCGCAGCTCGCCCAGGCCAAGCAGGGCGCAGCGTCGGAAACCGATGCCACGGTCGCCCCCCTCGTCGAGGCCATCGCGCGGCGCGTCGAGGACATTGCGACCGAGCTCGAGAGTACCTAAGTTAATCAATGGGCGGGTACTGCGCGGTTCGTCGGGCTGCATCAGTCCCTGGGGCCAACAGTAACCTCACGGGAGCTGTCCCTGCCGGAGCCTTGGCTTCGGTATATGGCGCCCACCTGCGAAAGCAGGCCACAGAGGATATGCTATGCCCGACGGCCGAGGCGGTCCCGTCCGACCCTCGCGACGCCGCGGCCGCGGCGTCATGACCACCGCGCAAGCCGACACCATCGCCGATGAGAAACGGGCGCTGCGCAAGCGCGCCCGCGCCCGCCGCCGCGAGGCGCGCGAGGCCGCCGGGCCGGGGGCGGCGGACGCGGCCGTCGACATTTTCTTCGCCGCGATCACGCCACGTGCCGGCTGCGTCGTCGCGGGCTACTGGCCGATGAACGACGAGTTCGACGTGCGCCCGCTGCTCGCCGCGCTCTACGCGCGCGGTCACGCCTGCGGGCTTCCCGTGGTCGCGGGCACGGGCATGCCGCTGGTTTTCCGCGCCTGGACGCCGGAGACGGTGCTGGTGCCGGCGGCGTTCGGCACCTCGGTGCCGCCTGAAGACGCGCCCGAGGTGACGCCCGAGATGCTGCTCGTGCCGCTGCTCGCCTTCGACGAACGCGGCTTTCGCCTCGGCTACGGCGGCGGCTTCTACGACGCCACGCTCGCGCGCCTGCGGTCGGGGGGCGAGGCGGTGCTCGCGGTCGGCACCGGCTTCGACGGCCAGCGCGTCGATCGCGTGCCCACGGGCGCCTCGGACCAGCCCCTCGACTGGGTGGTGACCGAGGCCCGCGCCCTGGAGGTCGTGTGAATCTCCTGTTCATCGGCGACGTGTTCGGCCGCGCCGGCCGCGATATCGTCTGCGAGCGCCTGCCCGGCCTGCGCGACGCGCTCGGCCTCGACTTCGTCGTCCTCAACGGCGAGAACGCCGCCGGCGGCTTCGGCATCACCGGAAAGATCTGCCAGGCGTTCTACGAAGCGGGCGTCGACGTCATCACCACGGGCAATCACGTCTGGGACCAGCGCGAGATCATCGGCTATATCGACGGCGACAAGCGCCTCTTGCGGCCGCACACCTATCCGCCCGGAACCCCGGGCACGGGCGTCGGCGTGTTCGAGGCGGCGCGCGGGCGCAAGGTGCTGGTGCTCCACGTCATGCTGCGCCTGTTCATGAATCCGCTCGACGACCCCTTCGCCTGCGTCGATGCGGCGCTCGCCGCCCACCGCCTCGGCGCCACGGTCGACGCCATCGTCTTCGACATCCACGGCGAGGCGACGAGCGAGAAGATGGCGATGGGCCATTACGCCGACGGCCGCGTCTCGCTCGCCGTGGGCAGCCACACCCACATCCCCACCGCCGACGCGCAAGTGCTGCCCGGCGGCACCGCGTACCAGACCGACGCCGGCATGTGCGGCGATTACGATTCGGTGATCGGCGTCGAGAAGGCGACCTCGATCGCGCGCTTCGTGCGCAAGATGCCGACCGAGCGGCTCAAGCCGGCGGCGGGCGAGGCGACGCTCTGCGCCGTCTACTGCGAGACCGACGACGCGACCGGCCTCGCCACCCGCGTCGCGCCGCTGCGCCTCGGCGGCCGCCTCGCGGAAGCCTGGCCAGTCTGAGCGGGGGCGGTGGACTCGGGCGCGTGCATCCGCCATCATCGGCGCCAAACGACCATGTCGATCGTAGAGGGGAGGGGATCATGAGCGTCGCCGAGGACCGCGCCAAGGCGGTCGCCGAGACCGTGGCGCGGGTGCGCGCGATCGGGGCCGGGCAGGGGGTGACGCGCGAGGCGCTGGCCGCCATCCGCGAGGAATTGATCGCGCTCGGGCTAAAGCGCGAGCTGTTCCCCGACAGCGAGTTCGCGCCGCCCGACGACGGCGTCGACGGCCGGCTCTACGTGCTCTCCGAGGACGACGACCACGGTTTCGCGCTCTACCTCAACTGCGCCACCGACGCCAAGAACACCCCGCCCCACGACCACCAGACCTGGGCCGTGGTGGTCGGCGTGCGCGGCGAGGAGCTCAACCGGCTCTACGAGCGCACCGACGACGGCTCGGTCGAGGGCAGGGGCGAGCTGCGCCGGTCGGGCGAGTTCACGGTCAAGCCCGGCGCCGGCATCTGCCTGATGCCCGACGACATCCACTCGATCCACATGGCGGGACCCGAGGTCAAGATGCACCTGCACATGTACGGCATCGCCATCCCGCACCAGGGCGAGCGCAAGCGCTTCGACGTCGAGAGCGGCACCTACCGCCACTTCACTGCGCACCCCGACATCCGCGACGCGCGCGGCGG
>JAZFVR010000203.1:0-10045 GCA_036447835.1 Alphaproteobacteria bacterium
CGCGCAGCGGGCTCACGGCGTGGGCCGTTTGCTCGACGAACATGGCGCAAGCGAATCCGGGGCCGAGCGCCGGCTCGAGCTGGCGCAGCTCCTCGCGCCCCACGCGCTCGGCGTGCACGCCGCGTGCCGTGCGCATCGCCCACTCCTCGGCCTCGGCATCGAGCGCGGCTTCGCTCTCGTAGGCGTATATCAGGCCCTCGTGGCGCACGAGATCGCCGAAATCAGCCGACCCCAGGAGCTCGCGGTAGGCGTCGACGGCGGGGGCGTTGAGCGCGCGCAGCGCGTCGGCGATGGGACCGACGCGCTGCCTGCGGCTGGCGGCGAGCAGCCGCACGAGCCACGGCGCGAGCCGCGGCAGGTGGCGCATGCGGATGGTGAGCGGGCCGAGCGGGTCGAGCAGCATGCCCGGCACCTTCCGCAGTATTCCCGGCATGGCCAGCGGCAGCACCGAGCCGGCGCTGATGATGCCGGCGTTGCCGAACGAGCACGATTCGCCCGGCGCCACCGGGTCGATAACCGTGACCGCGTGGCCGTCGCGCTGCAGCCAGCGGGCGCAGCACATGCCGACGACGCCGGCACCGATGACGGTGACGTTGCGGGAGTTTGCTGCAGACATCGCGCTGCTATACACCGCGGGCGACCACCGGCGCCAGCGTTCGCGCGCGCCGGCCCCGCTCAGCCCGCGGGCAGGTCGAGCACGGCGCGCAAGCCGCCGAGGTCCGATTCGCCCAGGCTCACCGAACCGCCATAGAGCTCGGCCACGTCGCCGACGATGGCGAGGCCGAGGCCGCTGCCGGGCACCGCCTCGTCGAGCCGCCGGCCGCGGTCGAACACGCGCGCCCGCGCCTCGGGCGCGAGCCCCGGCCCGTCGTCGTCGACGCTGAGCCTGAGCCGCCCATCCTCGCCCGCGAAGGTCACGCGCACCTCACCGCGCGCCCATTTGCAGGCGTTGTCCATGAGGTTGCCGACCATCTCCTGAAGATCCTGGCGCTCGCCGAGGAAGGCGAGCCCGTCGCCGCCGACGAGAGCGACGGTGAGCTCGCGCTCGGCGTGGATGCGCGCGAGCGTGCGCTTCAATTCCTCGGCCACCGGGAGGACGTCGGTGCGCACGCCGAGCCGCCCGCCCGCCGCAACGGCGCGGGCGCGCGCGAGATGATGGTCGATGAGGCCGCTCATGGTCGCCGTCTGCTGGCGCACGGTGTCGGCGAGCGCCCCGTCCGCGCCCGTGGTCGCGTTGGCGATGACCGTGAGCGGCGTCTTGAGCGCGTGCGCCAGGTTGCCGGCGTGGGTTCGTGCGCGCTCGACCACGGCGGCGTTGTGGTCGAGCAGCGCATTGAGCTCGTTCGCCATCGGCGTGACCTCGTCGGGAAAGCCGCCCTCGAGCCGCGTCGCGCGACCCGCGCGCACCGCCGCCAGCGCCGCCCGCAGACGGCGCAGCGGCGACAGCCCATAGCGGACCTGGAGCATCACGGCGGCGAGCAGGCCGAGGCCGAGCACGGCGAGCGACATGGCGAGCGTCGAGTCGAACTCTTTTATCGAGGCGCGCAGCTCGGAGACATCGGCGGCGACCGAGATCTGGTAGACGAGGCCCGAGCCCGGCAAGGTGACGTTGCGCCTGAGTCCCCAGAGAATCTGGTCGCGCGGGCCGGCCGCGGTGTAGCGCTGGGGCTCGGCGGCGGCGATCGGCTGGGGGTCGACGTCAAGCACCTGGTCCCACAGCGAGCGCGAGCGCAGCACCGCTCCGGCGGGCCCCGCCACCTGCCAGTACCAGCCCGAATAGGGCCGCTCGAACCGCGGGTCGGTGAGCAGGTGCTTGAGCTTGACCGCGCCCCTCGGCCCGATCTCGCTGACCGCGGCGAGGCGGTCGAGCTGGTCGAGGATCTGGCGCTCGAAGCTGCGCTCGACGTGGTCGCGGAACAGCCCCGAGAGCCCGAAGCCAGCAGCGACCAGCGCCGCCGTGATCCACAGCAGGGCGCCGGCGGCGAGCCGGAAGCTGAGTGAGTTAACCGTCATCCCCCGGCGGCGCCAGCATGTAGCCCTGGCCCCTCAGCGTGCGGATCGCGTCGACGCCGAGCTTCCGGCGCAGGCGGCCGACGAAGACCTCGATGGTGTTGGAATCGCGGTCGAACTCCTGGCCGTAGATGTGCTCGACGAGCTCGGTGCGTGAGATGACCTTGCCCTGGTGGTGCATGAAGTAGGAGAGCAGCTTGAACTCGTGCGCGGTAAGCGACACCGGGGCCCCGTCGACGCTGACGCGGCGGCTGCGGGTGTCGATGCGCAGCGGTCCGCAGGTGAGATCGGGGCTGGCATGGCCGGCGGCGCGGCGGATGAGCGCGCGAATTCGCGCCAGCATCTCTTCCATCCTGAACGGCTTGACCACGTAGTCGTCGGCGCCGGTGTCGAAGCCCTCGACCTTCTCGGTCCAGCGGTCGCGCGCGGTGAGGATGAGCACGGGCATGCTGCGCCCCGCCTCGCGCCAGCGCCGGAGCACGGTGAGCCCGTCGATCGCCGGCAGGCCGAGGTCGAGGACGACGGCGTCGTAGGGCTCGACCTCGCCGAGGTAGAGCCCCTCCTCGCCGTCGTGGGCGACGTCGACGGCGTAGCCCTCGTCGCTGAGGGCCTCGGCGATCTGGCGCGCCAGCGCGCGTTCGTCCTCGACCACGAGCAGGCGCATCAGCGGCACTTCCTGCGGCCCTGGACGCCGTGGCCCCGGACTTCGAGGATATCCATGGTCTTGGCGTCGAGCCGAAGCATGAGGACGTTGCCCTGAGGCGTGAGAAGCTTGACCGAATAGACCCAGCGGACGCGGTGGCCCGTCCGGCGGCCTTCGGCGAGGCCGGTCGCGAGCACCTGCCCGGCATACGCCCGCCTGACGCAGTCGAGAATCTGGCCGAGGCTGACGATCTCCCCGTCCTTGTAGAGGCGCGGGAGGCTGTCGTGCTCGCCGGCCACGGCGCCGACCGGCAACGAAAGGGTGAAAATCGCCGTCGCCAATGCCATATAGAGTGCGATGCAGAGGGCCTTCATGGCGCCCAGCCTATCAACCACCAAGTGAACCGTAGATGAACGTTGCGCTCAGCCTCCATTCAGCCAAGCTCCTGTACGTTTGCCCGCAGATCGCACCGCCGGGGCCCGAGCGCGTCGCCGGGACGGCAGCGCCGCGGGTGGCGGGCGGTGTTCACCGAACTATGCTGTGGTACACGAGGCTATGATATGCTGTCATCCGGCAAAGACGTTCTCTTTCCTGAGGGAGTAGTTCCTGTGACGAACCGTATCGTCAGCGGCGCGGGATTGCGTCGCCCCGCCGCGCCGCGTGTCGAGACCGGCGTGGTTCGCGTGTTCGCGACGCTCGTCGCGCTGACGGCGCTGTTCCTGGCCTTTGCGGCGCAGGCGCGCGGAGCGCCCGACAGCTTCGCCGACCTCGCCGAGAGACTGACTCCGGCGGTGGTCAGCATATCGACCGCCCAGACCGCGCGCCAGGGCCAGATGCCCCAATTCATGCCCCAGGTGCCGCCGGGGTCACCGTTCGAAGACCTGTTTCGCGACTTCTTCGAGCGCCGAAAGCGCGACGACGACCAGCAGCCACAGCGGCGACGCGTCACCTCGCTGGGGTCGGGGTTCATCATCGACGCTGCGGGCTACGTGGTCACCAACAACCACGTCATCGCCGATGCCGACGAGATCACCGTGGTCCTGCACGACGATCGCCAGTTTCCGGCGGAGCTGGTCGGTCGCGACCCGAAGACCGATCTGGCGCTCCTGAAGATCGAAACCGATGACGCGCTGCCCTTCGTGACCTTCGGTGATTCCGACGCCGTCCGCGTCGGCGACTGGGTCGTCGCCATCGGCAACCCGTTCGGTCTCGGCAATTCGGTCACCGCCGGCATCCTCTCGGCCCGCGGCCGCGACATCAACGCCGGGCCCTACGACGACTTCCTGCAGACCGACGCGCCGATCAACAAAGGCAACTCGGGCGGCCCACTGTTCAACATGGACGGCAAGGTCATCGGCGTGAACACGGCGATCTTCTCGCCTTCGGGCGGCAGCGTGGGCATCGGCTTCGCGGTTCCCACCGCGCTCGCCGAGCCGGTGATCAAGCAGCTCCGCGATTACGGCCGCACGCGCCGCGGCTGGCTTGGCGTGCGCATCCAGACCGTCACCGACGACATCGCCGAAAGCCTCGGCCTCGACAGCGCGCATGGCGCCCTGGTCGCCGACGTGACGCCGGACAGCCCGGCCGAGGCGGCGGGAATCGAGACCGGCGACGTGATCCTCGAGTTCAACAACCGGGCGATCCCGGAGATGCGCGAACTGCCGCGCGTCGTCGCCGCCACCGATATCGGCGGGGCGGTCAACGTGGTGGTGATGCGCAAGGGCCGCACGCTGACGCTCCAGGTCGAGATCGGCGAGCTCGAGGAGGCCGAGCCCATGCTCGCCGCACTGACTCAGGAGGAGGAGGAGAGCTCGGAGGCCGATTCTCTCGGCATGACGCTGTCGACGATGACCTCGGAGCTGCGCGAGCGCTTTAGCTTCGACGAGAAAGCCCAGGGCGTCGTGGTCGTCGAGGTCGACCCCGAAGGCACCGCCGCCGATCGCGGCGTGCGGCCCGGGGACATGATCCTCGAGGTCGGGCTCGAGGAGGTGCATACGCCAGCCGACGTGGTCGCCAAGGTCAAGGCGGCGGACGAGGCCAAGCGCAAGTCGGTGCTGCTCCTCCTCGACCGCAGCAGCGATCAGCGCTTCATCGCCGTCGAGATACACCGCGACTGAGCCAACCTGACGAAACGGGGCGGCGCGCCCGGCGCGTGCCGCCCCGTTTCGCGTTTGGGGGACCGCGGCCGCCGGCGTCGAGGTGCCGCTCCCATGCTCCGGGGCAGCGCCGTGCGCGCGATCGCGGTGCGCTCGGCGGACCGTTACGACTGCCTGCGCCTCGAGCCCGACTACTGACGTACACGTCAGTACGAGCGCGACATGCCGCCGTCGACGACGAGGTTCTGCCCGGTGATGTAGCCCGCCTCGGGCGCTCCCGACGGCGACATCAGCGCCAGCTTGTAGCCGCGCGCGGCGAGCACCCGCGCGCAGCCGGCGCCGATGCCGCGGCCGGCGGCGGTAACGATGGCGACGCTTTCGTGCTCAGTCATGGCATTCCTCCGTATCCGGCGGACCCTGCGCCGCGCCGCAGGGACGATGGCGGTAACGGCCGAGGTCGAGCCGGCCGTCGAGGTCGAACTCGACGCCTTCCAGTCGCAGGAGCTCGCGCTGCTCCTCGTCGGGCCGGCCGTAACTCCGGCGACGGCTGATCTTGCCTTCGGCGTTGACCACCCGCCACCACGGCACGCTGTCGTCGCGCAGCGCCGCCAGCGCGTATCCCACCCGCCGCGCGTGCCCGCGCCGCCCGGCGTAGTGGGCGATGTCGCCATAGGTCATCACGCGGCCCGGCGGAATGGTGCGGACGATCTCGTAGTAGCTTTCGTATTCGCGCGCGGCCACGGGGGAATTCTACCCGAAGCGCGGCGGCGCGGACGACCGCAAACCGGCTATTGGCCCCGGCCCGGCGCTATCGTACCCTCGGCTGTCGCCTTGAGGGGCCTGTCCGAGGGGCGGCGGGACCGCCCGGAGACCATGCCATGCCGATGCCCGCGAGCGCGACCGGCCCGACGCGCAGTTTCACCACCACCGGCCTGCCGAAGATTTCCCACGGCGCGGGCGTCTACGTTTGGGACACCGCGGGCAGGCAGTACATCGACGGCTCGGGCGGGCCGACGCTGTTCTGCGTCGGCCACGGCAACGCCGAGGTCGGCCAGGCGATCAAGGACCAGATCGACCGCATCGCCCACGGCTACCGCTTCCTCTTCACCAGCGACCCGCTCGAGGCGCTGCAAACGCTGATCGCCGAGGAATCGGGCGGCGGGCTCGATCACATGGTGTTCGTCTCGGGCGGCTCGGAGGCCGTCGAATCCTGCCTCAAGGTGGCGCTCCAGTACCACGCGGCGAACGGCCAGATGGCGCGCCGGCGCTTCATCGCCCGCGAGCGCTCGTGGCACGGCAACACCCTGGGCGCGCTCTCGGTTTCGGGCTTCCTCACCCGCCGCGCGCCTTACGAAGGCGCGCTGATTGAGGCGAGCCTCCTGTCGCCGGTCAACGTCTACCGCCCGCCTCCCGGCATCGCGCCCAAGGACGTGGCCGAGCACTGCGCCGGCGAGCTCGAGCGCGAGATCGAGCGCCTCGGGCCCGAGCGCGTCGCCGCGTTCATCTTCGAGCCCGTGGTCGGCGCCGCCGGCGGCGCGGTGCCGGCCCCGCCGGGCTACGCCAAACGGGTGCGCGAGATCTGCGACCGTCATGGGGTGCTGATGATCGCCGACGAGGTCATGTGCGGGGTGGGACGCTGCGGCGCCTGGCGGGCGCTGGCGGTCGACGGCGTGGTGCCCGACATCATGGCGGTAGCCAAGGGGCTCGCCGGCGGCTACCTGCCGCTCGGCGCCGCGGTCTACGGTCGGCGCATCCACGAACGCATCATGGAGCGCCACGGCGAGATCATCAGCGGCCACACCTACACCGGCCACACCACCTGCTGCGCCGCCGGGCTCGCGGTGCAGACCATCATCCGCCGCGACGCTCTGGTGGCCAAGGCGAGCGACGACGGCGCATACATGTTCGCGCGCTTGGCCGAGGCGATCGGCGATCGCGACTACGTCGGCGACATCCGCGGCCGCGGCCTGTTCATCGGCATCGAGCTGGTCGCCGACCGCGCGACCAAGGAGCCCTTCGATCCGGCGCTGCAGCTCTTCGCGCAAGTGCGCGCCCGGGGCCTCGACAACGGCCTCATCTGCTATCCCACGGGCGGCAACGTCGACGGCGTGCGCGGCGACCAGATCATCGTCTCGCCGCCCTACATCGCGACGCGCGCCGAGCTCGACGAGATCGTCGACAAGCTGGCGAAGAGCCTCGAAGAGGTGGTCACAGCGTTGTAGGGGTGGGTTACGCGCCGGTCTTCGCGGCCCCGTCTTCGAAGACCACGCGTTCCGCGCCGGTGAACCGGCGGATGCGTTCCAGCTCGGCCTCGAGCCTGCGCCGGCGCCCGACGCCGTGCCGTACCCCCGGCTCGAACCACAGACCCTTGACCGCGAGCACGCCTTCGTTGCGGCGGTGCTTCATGTCGATGCGGCCGATCAGTTGCTTCCCTTCCAGCATCGGGAAGACGTAGTAGCCGTACTCGCGCCTGGCCGCCGGCACGAAGACCTCGATGCGGTAGCGGAAGCCGAACAGGCGCTCGGTTCGGGCGCGGTCGCGCAGCAGCGGATCGAACGGGCTGAGGACACGCAGGCCGCCGGGCGGCTCGGGCGCGCCCTCCAGCAGCGTTTCGATATCGGCGCGCGCGATACAGGATCTGGGCTTCGCGCCGTCGGCGGGTTCGACCGCCACCTCCGCGAGACCGCGACCCATTCGGGCGGCGCACCAGCGCCTCGCCTGCCCGGGCGAGACGGCATCCCAGAATGCCGCGATCTCGCCAGGAGTGGCGAAGCCGAGCCGGTCGAGGGCGCTGCGGCAGGCCCAGTCGACATAATCGGATTTCGATACCCGGGCGGTCCGGTAGGTATCGGGGATGGCGCGTTCGCTGAGGTCGTAGACCTTCTGGAACCCCTCGCGGCGCACCACGGCAATCTCGCCCGTGCGCCACAAATATTCCAGCGCCGTCTTGGCCGGGTGCCAGTCCCACCAGCCGTCACCGCCCCGCCTATCGTCCGATTCCAGATCGCGCGACATGGTCGGCCCGTCGCGCTCGATGTGTGCGCGAACGCCCTCGATGGCCTCCTCGAAGCCTTGCCGTCGCCACTTGCGCCAACGCTCGCGCAGGCGCGCCTTCTCGTGGTCGAAACGGTGGCGCCAGTAGGGATAGAAAACGCCGGGAATGATCGCCGCGTCGTGGGTCCAGTTCTCGAAAACCGCCCGCTCACGTTCGTGAAGCACGCGCAGGAGGTCGTGCCGGTAAGTCCGGTTGCGCGCGAACAGGATCTGGTGGTGGGCGCGTTCCACCGTGTTGATGCTGTCGACCTGCACGAAGCCGATGCGCTCGATCAGCTCGCGCAGCCCTGTCGTTCCCAGCCTGCCGGGCGGCGGCCGCGACAGGCCCTGAAGGTGGAGGATGAGGCGCCGGGCGTCGGCGTTGCGGACGGGGAGCGCCATCGGCCGCAGTCACATCACCAGCAGCACGATGCCGGCGACGATGATCGCCATGCCGATCAGCTCGGCGGCGCTCGATCTCTCGCGGAAGAAGAGATACGAGATCAGCAGCGAGAAGATCAGCTCGACCTGCCCCACCGCCCGCACATAGGCGGCAACGTGTAACGTAAGCGCCGTGAACCAGGCGGCGGAGCCGGCGGCGCTGAGCACGCCGACCAGGCCCGAGGCGCGCCAGCTCTTGAGGATCGGCACGATCTCCGCGCGCTCGCGCAGCACGATATAGGCGCCCAGCATGACGAGTTGCATGGCGGTCATGTAGGCGAGCGTCATCGCCCCGCGGATGGCGAACCCGGCGTCGAGCGAGAGGCTGCCCCAGCGCAGGAAGAGCGCGGCGAAGGCGAAACCCGTGCCCGCGGCGAGGCCGATGAGCGCCGTGCGCTCGGACCATCCGGCGAGGACGCCGGCGAGGCCGGTTTGGCCGCGGCCGGTGGAAATCACCACCACGCCGATCAGGCTGACGACGATGCCGACGAGCGCCAGCGGGCCGATCGGCTCGCCGAACAGAACGATGCCGAGGATCGCGGTCTGCACCACGTCGGTCTTGGTATAGGTCGTGCCGACCGCGAAGTTGCGGTACGAGAACAGGTGGATCATGAGCGAGGTGGCGACGATCTGCGAAACGCCCGCCATGAAGCAGCCGGCAAGGAACACCGGGTTGGGGGCGGGCAGGACGGCGCCCGAGAGCCCGGCGACGACGGCCAGATAGAGAAGCACGAAAGGCAGGCCGTAGAAGTAGCGGGCGAAGGTGATCGAGTTCGTCCTGAGCGTGCCCTTCAGGTGCTTCTGAACGGTCGTCCTCGCGGCCTGTATGGTCGCCGCCAGCACGGTCACCGGAATCCAAAGCTCGATCATGCGTCGCGGCGCCCGGCGCGCCGAATTATCAACGGTTGAGGCCGCGGAGGAAACGCTCGAGCCGGTCGCAGGCCTCGTCGAGGACCGCGATGGGCGCCGAGAGCGACATGCGCAGATAGCCCCTGGCGCTGGGTCCGAAGCCTTCGGCGGGAAGCACCGAAACGCCCTCCGCCTCGAGCAGCCGCATGGCGAAGTCGGTCGAGCCGAGGCCCGAATCTCGCACGTCGATCATCAGGAACATCGAGCCCTCGGGCACGATGCAGCGCGCCCGCGGCATGGCGTTGACGCGCGCCGCCACGCGGTCGCGCCGTGCACGGAACTCGGCGCGCATGGCGTCGATTTCGGCGAACTCGCGGCCGAGCGCGACCACCGCGGCGTCCTGCACGAACGGCGGGCAGCCGTAGAGCATGCACAGCGCCAGGTTCTCGAGATGGTGCGCGAGATCGCCCGGCGCGATCGCCCACCCCAGGCGCCAGCCTGTCATGGCGTGCGACTTCGACAGGCTGTCGACCACCACCGTGCGTTCGGCCATGCCGGGGAGCGAGACCGGCGAGCGATGCGGCCCCTCGTAGGTGAGCGTCGCGTAGACCTCGTCCGAGACCAGCCACAGGCCGTGTTCGCGGCACAGCGCCGCGACGCCCTCGAGCTCTTCCGCGGTGATCGTCGCGCCCGTCGGATTGTGCGGGAAGTTGATGAGCACGGCGCGGGTGCGCGGCGTGATCGCGGCGGCGATGTCGGCGGGGTCGAGGTGGAAGCGGCGCTCGCTCCGGAGCGGCACCTGGACCATGGTCGCGCCGGTGGCCCCCATCACGCCCTCGTAGGTGACGTACATGGGCTCGGGCACGATGACCTCGTCGCCGGCCTGCGCCAGGCACAGCATGGTGGCGAACAGCGCGCACTGGGCGCCGCTCATGACGATTACCGCCTCCGGGTCGGCGTCGTGGCCGGTGAG
>JAZFVR010000204.1:0-11461 GCA_036447835.1 Alphaproteobacteria bacterium
GCCATGAAGACCTATTCCGCCAAGCCCGCCGAGGTCGAGAAGAAGTGGTACGTGGTCGACGCCGACGGCGTCGTGCTCGGGCGGCTCGCGGCCGAGATCGCCCGCCGCCTGCGCGGCAAGCACAAGCCGTTGTACACGCCCCACATCGACTGCGGCGACAACATCGTCGTCGTCAACGCCGGCAAGGTGCACCTCACCGGCAACAAGCGCGACCGCGAGGTGTTCTACTGGCACACCGGCCATCCGGGGGGCATCAAGGGGCGCACGTTCGGTCAGCGCCTGGAAGGCGACCACCCCGAGCGCGTCGTCAAGAAGGCCGTCGAGCGCATGGTCCCGCGCGGGCCCCTGGGGCGGCGGCAGATGAGCAACCTCTTCGTCTACGCCGGTCCCGAGCACCAGCACGAGGCCCAGAAGCCCGAGGTGCTCGACATCGCTGCAATGAACCCTAAGAACAAGAGGACGGCGAAGCATGGCTGAGGAAACGCGCACGCTCGAAGACCTCAAGGAGCTCCAGCCCGAGGCGCCGCCGGCCGAGATCGAAAAGCCCGAACCCAAGATCGACCCCCAGGGGCGTGCTTACGCCACGGGCAAGCGCAAGGACGCGATCGCGCGCGTGTGGATCAAGCCGGGGGCGGGGAAGATCACCGTCAACAAGCGCGACGTGCTGAGCTATTTTGCACGCCCCGTCCTGCGCATGATGATCGGCCAGCCCTTCGTCGCCGCCGAACGCAAAGACCAGTACGACGTCTGGTGCACGGTTTCGGGCGGCGGGCTTTCGGGCCAGGCGGGCGCGGTGCGTCACGGCATCGCCAAGGCGCTGAAGCTCTACGAGCCCGACCTGCACAGGACGCTCAGGACCGGCGGCTTTCTCACCCGCGACTCCCGCGTCGTCGAGCGCAAGAAGTACGGCAAGCGCAAGGCGCGGCGCAGCTTCCAGTTCTCGAAGCGTTAGGCGAAGGTTTTACGGTCGCGGCGAACCGCGCCGTTTCTAGAACCGGAACTTCATGTGTACGCCGAGCGAGTGGCTCACGTCCTCGACCTCGAAGGGCGCGCCGGCGGCCGAGAACTTGGGGTCGTTGATGGTGAAGAAGCGGTAGTCGAGCGAAACCGCGACCGTCGACGAGAACGCGAAGCCGATGCCCGCGCCGACCTGATAGGCGACGACGGCTTCGTCGATCGGCGCGCCCGAGAGGTTCCTGGCCTCGTCGAGGCTGATGAATGCGAGGCCGACCCCGGCGCCGACGTAAGGCTTCAACGGGCCGTCGCTGGCGAAATCGTACGACAGGTTGGCCATCAGGTTGACCGTCTCGGTGCTGCCGTCGGCGGCAAGCCTGCTGCCGAGCACTGCGACCTCGTCGGCTCCGTTGCGGCGAAAGCCGAGTTCGCCTTCGACGCGAAGATTGTTGCCGAAGTCGTAGCCGACGAAGGGGCCGGCGTCGGCGCCGATATCGTAGCGCCTTTCGGCTCCCAGAGCGGTGACATCGATGATATCGGAATCGTCGAGATAGACTCCATCGGTACCGCTGCCGAAGTACCAGCCCTCGCCAGCGTACGACACGGAATTCACGAACACGAAACCGAATGCGAAAAGAAACGTGAGCGGACTCTTATTCATTGTTGTTGTCCCCCCCGGGACGCGCGTCGCGATTTTTCGCTTGTTATCGACGCGCAACTTTCTTGTTATCTGAAAATCAGTATACGGATTGCGTCGGTTAGTTACAAGCCCATATCTCCTGCGGGTCTCGGAGCGCAGAAGTGCGAAATTCGCGGCCCGGCGGGGCCGCGCGCGAACGTTTCCAGTCGCGCCGGCGGATGGTAGTGTCGCGGGCGCGGCGCGTCCGGGGCGCGCCGGTCGAAAGAGGGGAGACGACGTGACCAGCGCGAACGGCAAGCTCAGGGTCGCTATCGTCGGCGCCAGCGGCTATACCGGCGCCGAGTTGGTGCGCATTCTCGCCGCGCACCCGCGGGCCGAGATCGCGGCGCTCACCGCCGACCGACGCGCCGGCGAACCGTTGGGCGCGGTGTTCCCGCAGCTCGGCCGTCTCGGCTTGCCCGATCTCGTCGCCATAGACCGAGCGAGCGTCCGGTCTGCTTGGGAAGGGGGCCAAGCAACGGGATGACCGCAAGGATCTTTATCGATGGGGAAGTCGGCACGACGGGCCTGCAGATCCGCTCGCGGCTCGAAGATCGCCCGGAGTTCGAGCTCCTGAGCCTCCCGGCCGACCAGCGCAAGGACCCGGCGCGCCGCGCGGAAATGCTGAATGCGGCGGACCTCGCTATTCTCTGCCTTCCCGACGATGCGGCGCGGCCGGCCGTGGCGATGATCGAAAGTCCGGACGTGCGGGTGATCGACGCCTCGACGGCGCACCGCACGAGCGAAGGCTGGGTCTACGGTTTCCCGGAATACGATGCCGAGCAGGGGCGCAGGATCGCCGAGGCGAAGCGCGTGGCCAACCCTGGCTGCTATGCCATCGCATCGGTGGCGATTCTGCATCCCCTCGTGGCGGCCGGGATCGTGCCGACCGATTGGCCGGTGACGATCAATGCCCTGTCTGGCTACACGGGCGGCGGCAGGAACCTCATCGAGAACTTCGAGAACCCGGACACCGCCGATTCGATCGACAGTGCCTTTCTGGTCTATGCCTTGGACCTCGAGCAGAAGCACGTGCCCGAAATCCAGCGCCTCGGCCCTTTGGAACACCGTCCTCTGTTCGTGCCGAGTGTGGGCCGCTTCCGGCAGGGGATGATCGTACAGATTCCGTTGCAACTTTGGTCGCTGCCCGGAAGACCTGCGCCCGGCGACGTCTACGCGGTCCTTTCCGAACATTATGCGGGCTGCGCCTTTGTCACTGTCGCCGATCCGGCGAAGACGGCGGAAATGAAACACCTCGACCCCGAAGACCTGAACGGCACCAACGAGCTCCGCCTTCACGTGTTCGGCAACGAAGAGCAGGGCCAGGCGATGATCGCCGGTCTCCTCGACAACCTGGGCAAGGGGGCCTCGGGCCAGGCGGTGCAGAATCTGAACCTGATGTGCGGCCTCGACGAGACCGCCGGCCTCGGCCAGGCGCCGATGTTTCCCTGAAGGCGCCCGATGGGCGGCATCATTCTTCCCTACCGGGGCAAGCGGCCGCGCATCGCGACCGACGCGTTCATCGCCGACACCGCGGTTCTCATCGGCGACGTCGAGATCGGGCCCGGGACGAGCGTGTGGTTCGGCTGCATCCTGCGCGGCGACATCAACTACATCCGCGTCGGCGCGCGCACCAACATCCAGGACGGCACCATCGTCCACGTCGACAGCCGCGAGTTCTACACCACCATCGGCGACGACGTCACCATCGGCCACAACGCGGTGATCCACGCGTGCACGCTTCAGGACCGCTCATTCGTCGGCATCGGCGCCACGGTGCTCGACGGCGCGGTGGTCGAATCGGGCGCCATGGTCGCCGCAGGCGCGCTGCTCACCCCGGGCAAGCGCGTGCCGGCGGGCGAGCTGTGGGCGGGCACCCCGGCGCGCCGGGCGCGCACGCTCAGCGACGAGCAGTTCGCCGAATTCGCGGAGATCGCACCGCGCTACGCCGCGCTCGCGCGCAGCTACCGCGACGAGACTTAGTGCGCCGTGACCTTGACGTAGGAGCCGGGCGCGTCCTCGATCGCCTCGAGCTTGCCCTTGCCGGGCTCGCGCGCCGCCACCTTGGGCCCTGAGCGCCGCGCGTTCCACTTGCGCCAGTCGGGCCACCACGAGCCGGGCACCTCCTCGGCGCCGTCGACCCAGGCGTCGGGCGTTTCCGCGATCTTGGGGTTGATCCAGTGGGCGTACTTCTTGGCCGCCGGCGGGTTGACGACGCCGGCGACGTGCCCCGAGGCGGCGAGCACGAAGCGCAGCGGTCCCTTGAACAGCTGCGTCGTGGCGTAGGTCGAGGCCCACGGCGCGATGTGGTCCTCGCGCGTCGACAGGATATAGGCCGGCGTCTCGACCCTGCGCAGGTCGATGGGCACGCCGTCGAGGGTGATGCCGCCGGGCTCGACGAGCAGGTTCTCCTGGTACATCTTGCGCAGGTAGAAGCTGTGCATCTCGGCGGGCATGCGAGTCGAATCGGCGTTCCAGTACAACAGATCGAACGGGAACGGGTCCTTGCCGAGCAGGTAGTTGTTGACCACGAACGACCAGATCAGGTCGTTGGCGCGCAGCATGTTGAAGGTCGTCGCCATCGCCGAGCCCTCGAGGTAGCCCTTCTTCTGCATGCGCTCCTCGAGCGCGGTGATCTGCTCCTCGTCGATGAACACCGAGAGCTCGCCGGCCTCGCGGAAGTCGACCATCGAGACGAAGAACGTGGCGGCCTTGACGCGGTCGTCGCCCTTCACCGCCATATACGCGAGCGCCGCGGCGAGCAGCGTGCCGCCGAGGCAGTAGCCGATCGCCGTGACCTCGCGCTCGCCGGTCGCCTCGGCGATCGCGTCGAGCGCCGCCATCGGGCCTTCGAGCAGGTAGTCGGCGAACGACTTTTTTGCCAGCGTCTCGTCGGGGTTGACCCAGGAGACGACGAAGACCGTGAAGCCCTGCTCGACCGCCCATTTGACGAACGAGTTCTTGGGCTGCAGGTCGAGGATGTAGAACTTGTTGATCCACGGCGGGATGATCATGAGCGGGCGCTTGTACACCTTCCCGGTCGCCGGCGCGTACTGGATGAGCTGCATGAGCGTGTTCTGGTAGACGACCTTGCCCGGCGAGACGGCGATGTTCTTGCCGAGATCGAAGTTCTCGATGTCGGTCATCTTGATGCGCAGCCGGCCCTTGCCCTCCTCGAGGTCCGCGAGCAGGTTGTTGAGCCCGCGCACCAGGTTCTCGCCCTTGCTCTCGATCGTCGCGCGCAGCACCTCGGGGTTGGTCATGACGAAGTTGCTCGGCGCCATCGCGTCGGCGAACTGGCGGGTGTAGAAGTCGATCTTCTTGGCGGTCTTGTCGTCGAGGCCCTCGACGTCGCGCACCGTCGACTGCAGCCAGCGGGCGGTGAGCAGGTACGACTGCTTGATGAAGTCGAAGAGGTGGCTTTCGTCCCACTCGGCGTGCTTGAAGCGGCGGTCGTCCGGCGCCGGCGCGATCACCGGTTCGCTCTCCTGGCCGAGCATGCGCTGGGTGGTGTGCTGCCACAGCGTCATGTAGTCCTGCCACAGGTTCATCTGCGCCTGCATCAGCTTGGCGGGGTCGGCCATCATGCGCGCGGTCATCTCGAGGAAGGCGGTGCCGATGTTGAACGGGTCGCCGAGGCCCGCGCCGCCGCCTTCGGCTTGGCGGGTAAGGAAGTCGCTGACCAGCCGCTGGCTGCGTGCGGCGATCTCGGACATGCTCGTGGCGATCGCCTCGGGACCCTGCCCTTCGGTATTCTGCGTGTTCTGCTCGCTCATCGAACGGTCCTCTGTATGGTGCCCCCGTGCGCCGGCGGCGCCCCGCGGTTGATCGGTTCTTTATGCGCAGCTGTAAATCAGGTAATCTGCGCCAGCGCAAGGGTCAAATCGGCAGCGACGCTTGAACTTCAACGACTTAGTCGCTGCGTTTGAGACCGGTCCTGTTCCACTCTGGAGCGCAATGGCACCATGCAAAGGCTCGAATTGCAAGCCTCCAGCCGTCGCGCGCACGTCTCCATGGCCGCCGCCGCCCTACTCGTGATCGCGGCGCTCGCGCTCCCGGCGTGCTCGCAGGTGCCCGACTACGCCAACCCGATCGAATGGTACCACAGCGTCACCGGTCCGTCCGACGGCGAGGCAGCGCAGGAAGCGGCGTTCGCCGAACCCGTTCCCGGCGCCGACGCGCCGTACCCGAAACTGTCCACGGTGCCGCCGATGCCGTCGCGCACGACGATTTCGGAGATGAAAGCGATCGCCGAGGGCCTGATCGCCGACCGCGAGAACGCGCGCTACACCGACCAGGTGATCCGGCGCGGCGGCGAGGTGCCCGAACCGGCGCCGGCTCCGGCGCCACCGCAGCCCGCTCCGGCGCCGGAGTCGTCGCTGCCCGTCGAGCCGGTGCCGGCTTCGCTTTTGCAGACGGTGGCGTCGAAGACCACGGTCGCCCCGGCCTATGCGATCCCCGCGCTGTCGAACCAGCCGCTGATCGCGCAGCCATTCGAAAAGGCCCCCCAGCCGGTGCCGGTGCCGGCCGCGAAATCCCCGGGCCCGGCGGGCCGGGAACTCGAAATCAAGCGGCTGTTCAACAACCTGTTCGAGGCTTCGGGACCGGGCGCCAACGCGCTCGCAACGCCCCCGGTGCAGCCCGTCGCCCCGGTGGTCGTGCCGATGCCGGCGGCGCAGGCTTCCGAATTCACCCTGGTTCCTCCGCCCGTGGCGGCGGTCGCGGCGCCGGTTCTCATTCCGCCGTCCACGCTGCCGGGTGAAGCTCCCGCTCCCGCGCTGCTGCCGGTGACGGCGCCGGTCATCATCCCGCCACCCAGCGAAACGGTCGCGGCGCCGGTTCTCGTTTCGCCGCCGTGGCCGGTGAGCGAGGCGCCGGCTGCCGGCCCGGCGGTGGTCGCCGTGCTGCCGGCGGCGGAGTCGCGGGAGCTTGCCCGCCCGGGCGAGCCCGGCGGCGGCCCGACGCGCTCGGGAAGCGCCGCCGTCGTGCGCTTCCCCGCCGGCTCGGCGAGCTTGGTGCCCGCGGCCCGCGATACGTTGCGCCTGGTCGCCGACCTCCATCGCGAGCAGGGGGGCACGATCCGGGTCGTCGGCCACGCCTCGACCCGCACGCGCGAGATGCCGGTCGAACGCCACAAGATGGTCAACTTCGGGGTCTCGCTGCGCCGTGCCCAGGTGGTGGCGGACGCGCTGATCCGCTTGGGCGTTACGCCCGAGGCGATATCGGTCGGCGCCATGTCCGACAACGAGCCGATCTACCATGAGTGGATGCCGTCGGGCGAGGCGGGAAATCGGCGCGCCGAAATCTTTCTCGATTACTGATCCGATGCGTCGCGAGGCAAGCGCCGGGCGGCCGCCGCGGCGGCGCCACGCCGGAGCGGGCGTGCGGTGAGCGCGCCGCTGCGCATCGGCGTCGCCGGGCTCGGCACGGTCGGTGCCGGCACCGTGCGATTGCTCGCCGAGCATGGTGATCTGCTCGCCCAGCGCTGCGGCCGCCGCCTCGAGGTGGTGGCCGTGTCGGCGCGCGACCGCAACCGCGATCGCGGTGTCGACGTGAGTGGCGCGCGCTGGTACGACGACCCGAACGCCCTCGCCGGCGCCGCGGAAATCGACGTCGTCGTCGAGCTCATAGGCGGGTTCGACGGCATCGCGCTCGAGCTGTGCCGTGCAGCGATCGCCGGCGGCAAGCACCTGGTCACCGCCAACAAGGCGCTGCTCGCCCATCACGGCGCGGCGCTCGCCACGGCGGCCGAGGACGCCGGCGTCGCACTCGGCTACGAGGCGGCGGTCGCCGGCGGCATCCCCATCGTCAAGGCGCTGCGCGAAGGGCTCGCCGGCAACAGCGTGCGCCGCGTCTACGGCATCCTCAACGGCACCTGCAACTACATCCTCAGCGCCATGCGCGAGAGCGGTCGCGATTTCGCCGACGCGCTTGCCGAGGCGCAGCGTCTCGGTTACGCCGAGGCCGACCCGAGCTTCGACATCGACGGCATCGATTCGGCACACAAGCTCGCGCTGCTCGCCAGCGTCGCGTTCGGTTGCCCGATCGCCTTCGACGCCGTGCATATCGAGGGCATCCGCCGCATCGGCGCCCTCGATATTGGCTTCGCCCAGGAGCTTGGCTATCATGTCAAGCTGCTCGGCATCGCCGGGGTCACCGATGCGGGACTCGAGCAGCGGGTGCATCCGTGCATGGTCTCGATCGACGTGCCGATCGCGCATGTCGACGGCGTGTTCAACGCCATCGTCGTCGAAGGCGATTTCGCCGACCGCACCATGTTCGGCGGGCGCGGCGCGGGCGCTGAACCGACGGCGTCGGCGGTGGTCGCCGATCTGGTCGACATCGCGCGCGGCCAGATTCTGCCGGTCTTCGGGGTCCCTGCGCGCGCGCTCAAGCGCATCCCGGCGGCGCCGATGTCGCGCCACGTCGGCGCATACTACATCCGCCTCATGGTGGTCGATCGCCCGGGGGTGATGGCCGACGTGACGGCGGCGTTGCGCGACGAGCAGGTGTCGGTCGAGGCGCTCATCCAGCGCGGGCGCAACCCGGGCGACGTGGTGCCCGTGGTGCTCACGACCCACGACACCGAGGAGCAGGCGATGCTGCGCGCGCTGAAACGGATCGCGTCGTTGGACACCGTGCTCGAAGAACCTCGGATGATAAGAATCGAACACCTCTGATAGGGGGAGGAATTGCCATGGCCGACGAGCGCAGCCTGGATCGCAACCTGGCGCTCGAAGCGGTGCGCGTGACCGAGGCGGCGGCGATCGCGTGCTCGATGTGGATGGGCCGCGGCGACGAGCGCGCCGCCGACCAGGCCGCCGTCGACGCCATGCGCCAGGCCCTCAACAGCCTCGATATCGAAGGCACCGTCGTCATCGGCGAGGGCGAGCGCGACGAGGCGCCGATGCTCTACATCGGCGAGAAGGTGGGCACCGGGCGCGGGCCCAAGCTCGACATCGCGCTCGACCCGCTCGAGGGCACGACGATCTGCGCCACCGGGGGAACCAACGCGCTCACCGTAATGGCGATGGCCGAGGACGGCGGCTTCCTGCACGCGCCCGATACCTATATGGACAAGATCGCCGTCGGCCAGGACCTCCCCGACGGCGTCGTCGACCTCGACGACGCGCCGGCGAAGAACCTCGCCAACCTGGCGCGCGCGCGCGGCCGCGAGGTCTCCGATCTGGTCGTCATGATCCTCAAGCGGCCGCGTCACGAGGAGCTGATCGCCAAGGCGCGCGAGGCCGGCGCGCGCATCCGCCTGATTCAGGACGGCGACGTCGCCGGCGTCATCGCCACGACGCGGCCCGAGACCGGCATCGACATCTACATAGGCATCGGCGGCGCGCCCGAGGGCGTGCTCGCGGCGGCGGCGTTGCAGTGCGTCGGCGGCCAGATGATGGGTCGCCTGGTGTACCGCAGCGACAATGAACGCGAGCGCGCCAAGCGCATGGGGCTCGACGACCTCGACCAGAAGTTCGCGCTCGACGGGCTCGCCCACGGCGACATCATGTTCGCCGCCACCGGCGTCACCGGCGGGTGGATGCTCGACGGCGTGCATCGCGCGCCACGGGGGATCACGACGCAATCGTTGGTCATGCGCTCGAAGACCGGCACGGTCCGCGTCATCGACGCGGTGCACGACATTCGCCGCAAGCCGATGCTCGAAGGCGCCGCGCGCTGGCCCGCGTGATGGGCGCTTTCTGATGGACGCCGTTCTCGGCGTCGAGCGCTCGGTCACCGGGCGGCGCTGGCGTTCGCGACTCGCCGACGCGCGCGCCGGGTTGGCGCTCGCCCAGCGGCTCGACGTGCCCGAGGTCGTCGGCCGGGTGCTCGCCGCGCGTGGCGTCGCCGCCGCCGATGCCGAGGACTTCCTCAATCCCAGTCTGCGCCGGTCGCTTCCCGATCCGTCGCGGCTCGTCGACATGGACGCCGCGATCGCCCGCCTCGTCGATGCGGTAAAGCGCGGCGAGACGGTCGCGGTGTTCGGCGACTACGACGTCGACGGCGCCACCTCGGCGGCGCTCCTCAAGCGCTACCTCGTCGCGGTCGGCGCCGCCGCGCGCGTCTACGTTCCCGACCGCCTCGAAGAGGGCTACGGGCCCAATGCGCCGGCGCTTCTGCGTCTGCAGGCGGAGGGGGCGGGGGTGGTGATCACCGTCGACTGCGGCATCGCCGCGTTCGCGCCGCTCGCCGAGGCCGCCGCAGCCGGCCTCGACGTGATCGTCGTCGATCATCACGTCGCCGAAGCGCGCCTGCCCGAGGCCGTCGCCGTGGTCGACCCCAACCGCCTCGACGACGACTCGGGCTGCGGCATGCTCGCCGCCGTCGGCGTTGCCTTCCTGCTCGTCGTCGGCCTCAACCGGGCGCTGCGCGCGGCGGGCTGGTTCGCCGCCCGCGAGGAGCCCGACCTGCGCCAGTGGCTCGACCTCGTGGCGCTGGGAACGGTGTGCGACATGGTGCCGTTGACCGGCGTCAACCGGGCGCTGGTGGCGCAGGGGCTCAAGGTGCTGGCGGGCCGCGGCAATCTGGGGCTGGCGACGCTCGTCGATGTCGCCGGCGTGCGCGAGCGCCCCGGCACCTATCACGCCGCCTTCATCCTCGGGCCCCGGATCAACGCCGGCGGGCGCATCGGCAGGGCCGATCTCGGCGCGACGCTGCTGACCACCGGCGACGCGGGCGAGGCGGTGGCGCTGGCGCACCGGCTCGACGAGCTCAACGACGAGCGCCGGGCGATCGAGGCGGCGGTCGAGGCGGCGGCGGTACGCGCGGTCGAGGCGTCGGGCGACGACGCGGTGGCGTTCGCCGTCGGCGCGGGCTGGCATCCGGGCGTCGTCGGCATCGTCGCCAGCCGGCTCGTCCAGCGCCTGAACCGGCCGGCGTTCGTGATCGCGCTCGCGGACGGCGTCGGCAAGGGATCGGCGCGCACGATTCCCGGCGTCGACGTCGGCGCCGCGGTGATCGCCGCGCGCCAGACGGGGCTCCTGATCGCCGGCGGCGGCCACGCGGCGGCGGCGGGCCTGACGGTTGCCGAGGAGCGCATCGGCGAACTGCGCGCCTTCCTCGTCGAGCGTCTCGCGGCGGCGGTCGCCGAAGCCGGCGCGTCGCCGACCCTCGGCCTCGACGGCGCCATCGCGCTCGGCGCCGCCAACTGCGAGCTCGTCGACCTGCTCGACCGCGTCGGCCCGTTCGGCGCCGGCAACGCCGAGCCCCGCTTCGCCGTCGCCGCGAGCCGGGTGGTGCGCGCCGACGTGGTCGGCGGGCGCCACGTGCGCTGCTTTCTCGTCGACGACGCGGGCGCGCGCCTGTCGGCGATCGCCTTTCGCAGCGTCGAGACGCCGCTGGGCCCGGCGCTGCTCGGCGCCGCGGGGCGTGCGCTCCACGTCGCCGGCCACCTGCGCGCCGATTCGTGGCGCGGCGAGCGCCGCGTGCAGCTCCTCGTCGACGACGCGGCGCCGGCGCGCGCCTGACACCGCAAGTCGAAACGACCGTGTCGTTCGATTTGTGGAGCCCGCTCCCCAAGGGCCGCTGCCGCTGCGGCGTCAGCCTGCGCGGCGCGTGAGCGCGGGCCAAATCCACGGGGACCGTGGCTTCGGGCGTGAAAGGAAGACGGCACGGCGGCGGCGATCGGCGAATCTCAACTTGATTTTGGGGTCCGGCGCCTCTAAGTCTCTCCCGGCCCACGTCCCCTTCGTCTAGAGGTCCAGGACACCACTCTTTCAAGGTGGAGACACGGGTTCGATTCCCGTAGGGGACACCAATTAGTTTCAAGGGCTTACGCCGGTCAACGGCGCTGCCGTTTCCAACTGATTTCCAACTGAGATT
>JAZFVR010000205.1:0-6320 GCA_036447835.1 Alphaproteobacteria bacterium
ATAAAGGACCTATCACGATGGCCAGGCGCGGCAAGCCCCCTCGCCGGGTCGCACCCGGGGCGCCAGCGATCGACACCGCAGCACGGCCGTGCAGCGGCGGACAAAGCAAATGTTTTAGATGAAAAAACACCTATAATCTATTGATATACATAAGAAATGGTCGGAGCGAGTGGATTCGAACCACCGACCCCCAGTCCCCCAGACTGGTGCGCTACCAGGCTGCGCTACGCTCCGATCGCGAGCGGGCGTCGTGGCGTCGACGCCGCGGCAACTATACCGGGGCCGCCGCCCCGAAGCAACGCGTCACGAGCCGCGCTTGAGCATCTCCCGCACGGCGACGAGCTCCTCGAGCACGTGCTCGACCGTGGCGCGCCGCTCGGCCGAAAGAGCGGGCGATTCGGCGGTCTCCTGCCGCGGCGCGGGCGGCGCCTCGTCTTCGGGCTCGGACTTGCCCGATCCCTCGCGCAGAAGCTTCTGCACGCCCTTGATCGTGTAGCCGTCGCTATAGAGAAAGGCCTTGATTCGCCGCAAAAGGGCGATGTCCTCGGGGCGGTAGTAGCGCCGCCCACCGCCCCGCTTCAACGGCTTGATCTGCGAAAACTTCATTTCCCAGAAGCGCAGCACATGCTGCGGTACGTCGAGATCGGCGGCAACTTCGCTGATCGTTCGGAAGGCCGCCGCGGACTTCTTGCCGCGGCGTTCGGGCCCGGTTTCCGAGCGCACATCCGCCATGTTCAGCTGCCATCCCCCGAGAGCGCCCCGTTGATGCGGTTCTTCAGGACGTGAGACGCCCGGAATACCAGCACGCGGCGCGGCAGGATCGGCACCTCCTCCCCGGTCTTCGGGTTGCGCCCGATACGCTGCGCCTTCTGGCGAACAGAGAACGTGCCGAACGACGACACCTTCACGGGCTCGCCCCGCGCCAGGGTGCTGCTGACCTCTTCGAGTACGCTTTCGACCAGTTGAGCCGACTCGTTGCGCGACAGCCCGACCTCCTGATAAACAGCCTCAGTGAGGTCCGCGCGCGTCACCGTCTTCCCCGCCATTTTTGCATGTCCTCCCAGAGCCTCGACGGAAACCTAACGCTACAAGGAAAATCCGTCAATATCAGGGAGATGCGATATTTCGCTCAAGCGCCGCTACGACGACGCTGTCACCAACGGATGAGGGCCGATCCCCAGGTGAAGCCGCCGCCCATTCCCTCGATCAGAACCAGATGGCCCGGGCAGATGCGTCCGTCGTCGACGGCCTCCGCGAGAGCCAGCGGAATCGACGCCGCCGACGTGTTGGCGTGCCTCTCGATGGTATAGATCACCTTGTCCTTCGGCAGCCCGAGCTTGCGTGCCGTCGCGTCGATGATGCGCTTGTTGGCCTGGTGCGGCACGAGCCAGTCGATCTCGCTCGCGCTCAGCCCGTTCGCCGCGAGAGCCTCGTCGACCGCCTCGGCGAGCAGGGTCACGGCGCTGCGGAACACGTCGCGCCCCGACATGCGCAGATGACCCACGGTCTGGGTGCACGACGGCCCGCCGTCGACGAACAGCAGATCGTGCTGGCGGCCGTCGGCGTGAAGATGGGTCGACAGCACGCCGCGGGCGCTGTCGCCGTCCGCCGTTTCGGTCGCGCGCAAGAGCACCGCCCCGGCGCCGTCACCGAACAGCACGCACGTCGATCGGTCCTCCCAGTCGAGAATGCGCGAGAAGGTCTCGGCGCCGATCACCAGGGCGCATTCGAACTGTCCCGCCTTGACGAAATTGTCGGCAACCGCGAGGGCGTAGACGAATCCGGTGCACACCGCCTGCACGTCAAAGGCGGCGCCGCGCGTGATGCCTAGTTCCGACTGCACCTTGACCGCGGTGGCGGGAAAGGTCCTGTCGGGCGTCGCCGTCGCCAGCACGATGAGATCGACGTCGGCGGCGGCGGCGCCGGCCGAAGCGAGCGCCGCCTCGCACGCACGAACGGCGAGATCCGAGGTGTACTCGCCGGGGGCGGCGATATGGCGCTCGCGGATGCCGGTGCGCTCGACGATCCAGTCGTCGGAAGTGTCGACCATCCGCGCAAGTTCGTCATTGTGAAGAATGCGTTCCGGCAGGTAGGCCCCCCAGCCCGTCACTTGCGAACGCAGTATGTTCACACCACCGCCGCCTTCGTCTCCGCGTGCCACTGATTCAGTTCGGCGATGACCGTGTCGTTGAAGCCCTGCGTCGCCATGTCGAAGGCGACGCCGATGGCGTTGGCGAAGCCGAGCATGTCCGTCGCGCCGTGGCTCTTCACCGCGATGCCGTTGACGCCGAGGAACATGCCGCCGTTGTAGCGCCGTGGATCGACGCGGTCGCGCACCGCCATGAGCGCGCTGCGGGCGAGCACATAGCCGAGGCGCGTGAGGAACGACTGCTTGAAGGCGGCGCGCAGGAATTCACTGTACAGGCGCGAGGTTCCTTCGGCCACCTTGAGCGCGACGTTGCCCGTGAAACCGTCGGTGACGACGACGTCAACGGTGCCGGCGGTGATGTCGTCGCCCTCGATGAAGCCATGAAAGTCGATCGGCAGATGGCCCTGCTGCAGCTGCTTGGCCGCCATGCGCACGGTTTCGTTGCCTTTGATCTCCTCGATGCCCACGTTGAGCAGGCCCACGGTCGGCTTGACGACGCCGAGGACCGTGCGCGCGAACACCTCGCCCATCACCGCGAACTGGGTCAGATTGTCGGCCGTGCATTCGACGTTGGCCCCGAGGTCGAGTACCACCGTCTCGCCGTGGAGCGTGGGGAAGATCGACGCGATCGCGGGCCGGTGGATTCCCGGCAAGGTCTTGAGCACCATCTTGGCCATCGCCATCAGCGCGCCGGTGTTCCCGGCGGACACCACGCCCATGGCCTCGCCCGAACCGACCGCGTCGATAGCCATCCGCATGCTGGTGTGCTGCCCCCGGCGCAGCGCTACCGACGGCCGGTCGTCGGCGCCGACGACGTCCTCGCTGTGACGCACCTCGGCGATCTGCGCAAGATTGGGGAATCGTCCGAGCAATCGAACGAGCCGGCTCTCGTCGCCGAACAGCAGGAAACGTGCCGCGGGATGGCGCACACGAGCGACGTTCGCCCCTTTGATCACCACGTCCGGCGCCCGGTCGCCGCCCATGGCGTCCAACGCGATTGTCACCGTCCGATCCACGCGGATCTCCTCGTGCTCAGGACGCCCACCTAAATCGAGGCGCTACCTTCGACGACCTCGCGATCCTTGTAGTATCCGCAGGCCTGGCACAGGTGATGCGGTAGCTTGAGCTCGCCGCAGTTCGGACATTCGGCGAGTGCCGGCGACGTCAGCGCGTGGTGGGAGCGCCGCTTGTCGCGCCGCGATTTGGAAATTTTTTGCTTCGGTACAGCCATGTCGTGGTCTCGATGGGCTGAAGGATTCGGTGGGGCGAGGCAGCTTTACCAAGATATTGGGGCGAGGGCAAGCGAGCCGACCGCCGGGCGGGCGGGCTAACCCTCGTGCTTCCGGCTCCCCAGCACCGCGAAGGGGGAATCCGCGGCGTCCGCGGTCGACGCCCCGGAGCCTACGCCCACGCCCCCGAACACCACCCCGGGCCGTCGCGGGTAGGGATCGAGCGCGAGCCCGAGATGCTCGGCGATCACCTCGCCAATATCGATCGTATCGCCGCTCAGCGGTTCCGGCGAATCCTCGCCCTCGACGACGACCTCGACCTCGGCCGGTTCCGCCTCCGCCGGCGCGAACAGCACCTTGATGGTCTCGTCGAGCGCGCCGCGGACCGGCTCGAGCGTGACGACGCAGGTCTGCACCACCCGGGCGGTGAAGTGGGCGCACAGGCGCACCGCGCCGCCGGCGATCCGTTTCAGCCGCACCGTCGCGACGAGCTCGTCGAGGGTGACGAGGCCAAAGCGCCGGGCGAGCGCGGCACGCTCCCCGGCGCTGGCCGCGATCTCCACAACCTCCTCGTCGGCGTCCAGGTCGGCGAGCGAAAACGGGTGCGGGAATTCATGTAAAACATGGGCTTCCATGGTGTCACTCTCCGCGAAATTCGTCCTGCGCCGGGGCGCCGAAGCGGATCTCACCGGCCAGCAGATCGCGCCCCGCCTGGGCGTCGAGCGCGGCCGCCGCGCCGCGAACGTAGGCGGCAACCGCGGCAACGTCTTTCTCGGCCGCGTCGACGGTTCCGTAAAGATTACGGCGCAGGGCGTCGGCGAGCGCGCCGTCGTCGGCAGCGAGCGCCGCCCCGTACGCCGCGGCGCGGCCGTACACGGCGCTCGCCATCGCCTTGACCCGCCGCCCGACGCCGAGGTCGCCGACCCCCATCTCGCGCAATGAGCGGTCCATATCGTCCATCATAGCGTCAAAGACGGCCTGCCCCAACGCCTCGCCCTCGGCGCCCTCGCGCGACAATCGGCGCAGGACGAGGGCCACGTGCAGCGCGATCATGTCGAAACGACCGTCGAGCGTGTCGGGGACCGCGTGGTCGCGGTAGAACGCCGGCTGCCGCGCCTGCTCGACCGCCCGGCCGTAAAGCCGGCAGGCGCGATCGCGAAGCTGCGAGCGCCGAAACAGCCGCTTCAGGACCATTGCCCTCGCTCCCCCCATGGCGCTGGTTGACAGGGCCTGCCCAGCGGTGCGATGTATTCTCTGCAACTAGCCGTTCCGGGCGGGAGCGTCAACCGGGGCCGGGACGATTGGTTGGGCCGATTAACCAAACCCGGGCAGGTTCGCGTCATGTCTCCGAGGCCTTTCGTCGCACGATTCCATCTATTTCTCGCCGTGGCGCTCGGCGCATTGGCCGCCGCCTGCAGCCCGACCATCAACCAGCGCGGCAATCTTCCCGATTCGATCGTGCTGGCCGAACTCGAGCCGGGCAAGGCGACACGCCAGGACGTCGCCCGCAAGCTCGGCTCGCCGTCGAGCGTCGCCTCCTTCGGCGACGATACCTGGTACTACATCGCCTCGCGCACCGAGCGATTCGCCTTCTACAAGCCCAAGCTCGTCGCGCAGCAGATCGTCGCCATCGAATTCGACAAGCGCGGCCTGATCAAATCGGTAAAGCAATACGGTCTCGACGAGGCCCGCGACATCGATCCCGTGGACCGGGTCACCCCCACGAGCGGCAAGAAGCTGACGATCATCCAGCAATTGGTCGAAAACATCGGCCGCTTCGCCGGCGCGGGCACCGAACAGTAGCGCTGAGCGGTAGGCCCACCCGCGGCTGCCGGCTCACGACGCGAGCACGGCAAGCAGCAACAGCGCGACGATGTTCATGATCTTGATCATCGGGTTGATTGCCGGGCCCGCGGTGTCCTTGTAAGGATCGCCGACCGTATCTCCCGTCACCGCCGCCTTGTGCGCGTCGGATCCCTTGCCGCCGTACTGGCCGTCCTCGATGTACTTCTTGGCATTGTCCCAGGCGCCGCCGCCGGAGGTCATCGAAATGGCGACGAACAGGCCGGTGGCGATGGCGCCGAGCAGCATTGCGCCGACCGCCGCGAACGCCGATGCCTGGCCGCCGATCACCAGGATTGCGTAGTAGAGCACGATCGGCGCGAGCACCGGCAGCAGCGACGGCACGATCATTTCCCTGATCGCCGTACGGGTGAGCAGATCGACGGCGCGCCCGTATTCGGGTTTCGCCGTGCCTTCCATGAGGCCCTCGATCTCCCTGAACTGGCGGCGCACCTCGAGGACCACGGCGGCGCCAGCGCGGCCCACCGCCTTCAAGGCGAGCGAGGCGAACAGATAGGGCAGCAACCCGCCGATGAACAGGCCGACCACCACATACGGGTTCTGCAGCCGGAAATCTACGCCGAGCTCCGGGAAGAAGCGCTGCAGGTCCTCGGTGTAGGCGGCGAACAGCACCAGCGCCGCGAGGCCCGCCGAGCCGATGGCGTAGCCCTTGGTCACCGCCTTGGTGGTGTTGCCGACCGCATCGAGGGCATCGGTCGTCTTGCGCACGTCGGCGGGCAGGTCGGCCATCTCGGCGATGCCGCCGGCGTTGTCGGTCACCGGGCCATAGGCGTCGAGGGCGACGACCATGCCGGCGAGCGAAAGCATCGCCGTGGCCGCGATGGCGATTCCGAACAGCCCGGCGTTGAGATAGGCGACGATGATGCCGCCCGAAATCACGACCACCGGCAGCGCGGTCGCCTCCATCGACACCGCGAGCCCCTGGATGATGTTTGTCGCGTGGCCGGTCACCGACGCCTCGGCGATGTTGCGCACCGGCCGGTAGGCGGTCGAGGTGTAGTACTCGGTGATCCACACCAGGAGGCCGGTCACGACGAGGCCGACGAGGCCGCAATAGAACAGGTGGCGGCCGGTAAACG
>JAZFVR010000206.1:0-6261 GCA_036447835.1 Alphaproteobacteria bacterium
GGGCCGCTTGGAAATCCGCCGCCGCGACCAGAGCTTAAGCCGCGGTCGCCGTATTTCCAAGCGGCGCTGCGCCGCGCCCCGGCTCGAGCCGCCGTCTCACTGCGCCGGGTCGAGGAAGCCGTAGCGCGTGGTCGGCGGGCCACCGGCGTCGGTCATGCGCGCGCGGGCGATGATCGCCGCCTTGAGCTCGGTCGCGCCCCATTCGGGGTTGGCCGCCAGGAGGCGCGCCGCCAGCGCCGTCACCCGCGGCGCGGCGAAGCTCGAGCCCGAGGCGGTGGCCGGGTTTCCGTGAAAGTCGGTGACGGCGATGCGTTCCCCCGGCACAGCCAGGTCGACCGTGCCCTTGCCCCAGTTCGACCCCGGCGCCGGCCGGCCGAAGCCGTCGGCCGAGGTCACGACGATCATGTTGTCGAGGTTGAACGCTGCCGGGTAGACCGGCCGGCGGTCGATGTTGCGGTCGTCGTTGCCCGCCGAGACGACGAACAGGATGTCCGCCTGCGCCTCGACCGCGGCGACGAAGTCGCCCCAGTCCTCGGCCCGGTTGCTGCCCATCGCCATGTTGACCACGCGCGCGCCGTTGGCGGCGGCGTCGGCGACGAGGTCGGCCCAGCGCGCCGGGTCGGAGCGCGGATAGCGGTAGGGGATGAGTCGCACGTCGGGCGCCTCGCCAAGGATGACGCTGGCGACGCGGGTGCCGTGGCGCTGGGGGAAGAACGGCGAGCGCGACGGGTTGGCGTCGAAGGGTCGTTCGTCGAGGTCCCAGTAGTCGAAGCCGAGCGCCCGGCCGCTTTCGTCGCGGGCGATGCGCGCGGCGATCTCGGGCAACAGGTAGTTGACCCCCGAATCGACGAGGGCGACGGTGACGCCGCCGGGATCGCGGCCCGTGGGCAACGGCGGGTTGAGCGGCTCGCGCGCCCCCGTGGGCGCGAGCGCGGCGTCGAGAATCTCGATCGCCTCGGCGCGGCCCGCGTCGTAGACGAGCCGGCGCGCCGCGTGGACGCGGCAGTCGGGGCCGGCGACCACGATCATCTCGGGGCGTAGTCCGCTGTCGTGGACGGCGGCGTACTCGGCCTCGATCCGGCGCAGCTTGTCCCACGGGGCGAGGCGGGTGAGCCTGAGCCGCCCGCCCGCCTCGAGCTCGAAGCGCCGCCGCCAGCCGAAGGCGACGCCGCCCATGGCCAGCGGCTTATCGTCGAGCAGTTGGGCGCCGCCGGGCAGCGCCGCGGCCATCTCGGCGGCCGGTGCCTCGGCACAGGCCAGCGTCACCGCCGCCAGCAGCATGTCCTCGGCCAAACCGGCCGTGGCGCGGGCGGTAGCGACGCTGATCAACACGGCGAAGATCAAATGGGGAAGGGCGGAACGCGCGCGTGTCATGGCGCGATTATGGCGCAGCGCCGCCGCCGCGCCCAGCGCTTCGGCGGCGCTGTTCGGGGGCGCACGCATCGCCTAGTACTGGACCTCGTACATGATTGGGGCGGACTCCGGCCCTCATACCTCGTCCCTCACCCTGAGCCTGTCAAAGAGCGAGGGACGAGGGGCGAGGCCCGTCTCGCCAATTCCGTATTGGGAGTGCTAGGGTCTTGCGCGGGAGGTCGACGCGCCGGATGGCGATCACGTGAGCGACGAGGCGCCGGACGTGGCCGGCTGGTGGCGCGCCGCCGGGCCGCTGTCGCGTCTGCTGCCGCCCGAGACCGCCCACCGGCTGGCGATCCGGGCGCTGGCGCTGGGCCTGGTGCCAGCCGCGCGGCAACCCGAGTGGCCGCGGTTGCGCACGCGGTTGTGGGGTCTCGATTTCCCCAACCCGCTCGGTCCCGCCGCCGGTTTCGACAAGGACGCCGAGGCGGTCGGGGCGCTTTTCGGCCTCGGATTCGGCTTCGTCGAGGTCGGTACCGTGACGCCCCGGCCACAGCCGGGCAACCCGCGGCCGCGCCTATTCCGCTTGGCCCGCGACGCCGCGCTGATCAACCGCATGGGCTTCAACAACCGGGGCCTCGCGGCGATGGCGGCGCGGCTCACCGGGCGCGGCGCCGGCGTGGTCGGCGCCAACATCGGCGTCAATTTCGACAGCGCCGATCCGGTCGCCGACTACGTGGCGTGCGTCGAGGCGCTCCACGACCGCGTCGATTACCTGGCGATCAACGTTTCGTCGCCGAACACACCGGGGCTGCGCGAACTCCAGGGCCGCGCCAACCTCGAGGCGCTGGTGGGGACGCTGATCGAGGCGCGGGCGCGCCTCACACCGGCGGGCCGGCGGCCGCTGCCGCTGCTCGTCAAGATCGCCCCCGACCTCAATGAGCGCGAAGCGGCCGACATCGCCGCGGTAACGCTGGCCGCCGGCCTCGATGGCCTCATCGTGAGCAACACCACCACGGCGCGCGAGGGGCTCTCGGGCCGCCATCGCGACGAGCCGGGGGGCCTGAGCGGGGGGCCACTGTTCGCGCCTTCGACCGCGCTTCTCGCCCGCATGTACCGCCTCACCGGCGGCGGCCTGCCGCTGATCGGCGTCGGCGGAGTGGCGAGCGCCGACGACGCCTACGCCAAGATCCGCGCCGGGGCCTCGCTGGTTCAGCTCTACACCGCGCTCGTCTACCGGGGCCCCGGCCTCGTCGGGCGCATCGCCGCCGGCCTCGCCCGGCGGCTCGAATCGGACGGCTTCTCGAGCGTCGCCGAGGCGGTCGGCGTCGATGCCGGCTGATCAATGGACTGCGATTCGGTCTTCGTTAACCTTCCTTCAAGAGGTCCGGGGCACCCTTGGCTCGCGGATAAAGAGCTGATTCTGAATGTCGTTCCTCGTCCACGGGGTTTTCGCCTTCTGCTACGTCGTGCTCGCGGCGGTGGTCGGCTATGCGCTGTCGATGAGCGGCGCCGGCATCGAGCCCCCGGTGGCGGCGGTCGCCGGCGCCGCGGTCGCGCTCGTCGGCGCCTTCTTCCACCAGTCGCTGGTCGGTGCCCGCCGCGAACGCGGCCTCGTCGAGGTGCTCAACGGCATGAGCACGACACAGGCGAAGCTCGAATCGGCGCTCACGGGTTCGCGCGACGAGGTCAGGCAGCTGGTCATGGCGTTCGACCAGGCGGCGCGGAACCTGACCGGCCGCGACAGCGAGGTCGCTTCCGAGATGCGCGTGCTGCACACGCTCCTGCAGCAGATCTCGGCCGGGCGCGACCCCGAGCGCGGCAAGACGCGGCCGCCGGCGCCGGCCGTGGTCGTGTCCTCGGAGGCGCCCACGAAAGTCGACGAAGAAGAGGTGCTCACCATCATCCACGACGCGCTGGCGAACAACCGGGTCGACGTCTACCTCCAGCCGGTGGTCAGCCTGCCCCAGCGCAAGGCGCTCTTCTACGAGAGCTATTCGCGCCTGCGCGCCGCCGACGGCACCCAGATCGAGCCGGCCGAGTACCTCGCCATCGCCGAGCGCACCGGGCTCATCGCGGCGATCGACAACAACCTGCTGTTCCGCTGCGTCCAGCTCTTGCGCAAGACGCGACGGCGCAACCTCAAGCTCGGCTTCTTCTGCAACATCTCGCCCTATACGCTGCGCGACACCTCGTTCTTTCCCGAGTTCATCGATTTCATGGAGCAGAACCTCCGGCTCGCGTCCCACATTATCTTCGAGTTCTCGCAAGCCGATCTGGCGAGCCACGACGAACCCATCGTCGACAACCTCAACCGGCTCCGCGACATGGGCTTTCGCTTCTCGATCGACCGCCTCAAGACGCTCGACATCGACATCGACAATCTGATCGACCGGCACGTCTCCTTCGTCAAGATCGATGCGGGCACGCTGCTCGGCCGGCTCGGCGATGCCGCCGGCGCGGCCGAGCTCGACCGTATGACGGAGGTGCTCGACCGCGCCGGCATCTCCTTCGTGGTCGCGAAGATCGAGGAGGAATCGCAGCTCGTCGAGCTCCTCGACTACGGCATCGATTTCGGCCAGGGCTATCTCTTCGGCGCGCCGCGGCTCAGCCGCGACAGTGACTGAGCTGCGCGTTGCGCCCGACGACCCGCGCCCCGGATAAATACGAAAGCGGAGCTTGAAGAATGGGATCGGCCGTAAAAATCGTCACCCTCGCCCTGGTCTCGATCTTCCTCGGCGCCGTCGGCGCCGTCGCCTACACGCTGTACACGCAACGGCAGTCCACGGCGGCGTTCGAACCGGCGCCGATCCCGCCGGCGCTGCTCGCCGCCGAGGAGGCGCTCGCGGTGCCGTGGGCGGTCGGCCTCATGCACGTAAACGTCGGCGACGCGCTGCGCGCCGAGAGCGCCATTCTCGGCGCCGCCGACAGCGGTGCCCTCATCGGTCCGGTGACCGACGGCAACGCCTTTCTCCGGCTGTTGCAGGAGGGCGGCATCGACCTGCGCGGGGCCGTCAGCCACGTGCTCGGCGCGCTGGTCGTCACCGGCGACGGCGCCGGTGGCGTGGGCGTCGTCCTCGGCGATTTCCCGGTCGAGCGGATCGCGGACCTCCTGCCCAGGGCCTTCGAGGTCGAGCACGCGACCGCCGGCGGCGAACCCGTGCTGATCCTGATGCGCGAGGACGTCGACACCTGCAAGCGCACCGGGCCGGTTGCGCTCCACCTGACGCCCAAGCGGCTGGTGCTGGGGACGCCGGATCTCGTGGGCGTGGTTCTCGAGCGCTACGCGCAGGCCTCGCGCGCCGCGATCGACCTCGCCACATGGCGCGAATACCGCGCCAACAAGCTCCTGAGCCTCGCGCTTCTGGTACCGCCCGCGGCGCTCGAAGACGCCGCGACCGATCCCATGTCGCGCCGGTTCGCCGAGGCCGCGCGCGCGGCGATGCCCACCGTCGAGGCGATTTTTGTCGGCGTCTCGGTCGCCACCCAGCCGCCCGAAGTCGGGTTCGAGGCGCGTCTCGATACCACCAGCGACGACTGGCCGCAGCAAACGGTGCGTGCGTATCAGGCGTGGCGCGACGAGTTCGAGGAGAGTTTCACCCAGACCCTGCCCGCGCTGGCGCGGCTGCAGAGGCACGCCTCGGTCGAGGCCGACGGCCGGCGGCTCGTCGCGCGCGCGTCGCTGACCAGCGAGACGATCCGCGACGCCGCCGACGTGCCCGCCGAGTTCCTCACCCTGATGTTCTCGGGCTTCAACGTCAGGCCGGCCGCTCCCGCCGCCGCTCCCGGCGAAGAGCGACTGCTCGCGCCCGAGCAGATTCCGTCGTACCGGGCGTCGCTCTCCCACGACGACCTCGCGGGCTTCGACGCGGAAGCCGTCGCGGGCTTCGAGGCCGACGCGGCGGTCGGCCCCTTCGGCCTGCGCGTCAAGGGGTTCCGTCTGGTCGGCGGCGACGAGGAGGTCGTCGAGATCGAACTCGAGGTGACGAGCGGAGAGATCCCCAACCTCGGCGCCGATTCGATGCATCGCGTCGACGGCGACGGCCGCGCGCAGCTCTTCGTCACCGCGGTGCGCGACCGCGACGGCGCCAATCTTCTGCGCGAGGAGAGCTGCGGCCGCGAGCGCAACGGCGTCGGTGGCCGGCTCGATCCGACGACGCGGAGCATGTACGTCAACAACGCGTTCAAGTCGATTTCCGTGGTTTCGGGATCGAAGTCCGTACGCCTGCGGCCCGGTGCGCGCGTCGGGGACATCGCCGGAATCGAGGGCCACCTGAGGCTCAGGCTGCCGAGCCGCATCGAGACGCGCCGCGTCGAGGCGCCGTTCGCAGACAGGGTGGTCGAGGCGCCCGAGGTGCGCCTCAAATTCGGCGCCGGCGACCGCGGAACGCTCGAATACGAGATCAGCGGACGCACCGACCGTATCATCGCGGTGCGCGGGCTCAACGCTTCGCGGCAGTATCTCGCCGGCGCCGAGTCCTATTCCTCCGGCCGCTTTCTCGGGTCGGGCAAGAGCGTTGGCAGGTCGTTCCAGGGCGAGCCGGTGATCGCCGAGTTGATCATCGCGCGCGAGGAGGCGGTCCGCGACTACCCGTTCACGCTCGGTGCCGCCGCGCCCCGGTTCAGAAGCTGGACCATCCCCGAGCCTTTCGCCGTCGCCACCACGGCCAAGGAGGCGTTCATGCGCGATCTCGGCGGCACCGACCTTACCGAGGCGTGCGAGAACGGCGCCGGCGACGACGCCACGCGGCCCTTCGCCATGTGCCTCGAATCGGTCGAGACGGGTTGGGGAAGCAGCCTTCAGGGCCGCCTTCGCGTCTACGCGCCGGCGACGCCGGCGCTGCGCGACAATTTCTCGGCGCTCGAGCTCGTCGTCGAGGGCGTTCGCGTCAAGGGCGCGGACGGCGC
>JAZFVR010000207.1:0-4245 GCA_036447835.1 Alphaproteobacteria bacterium
GCTAAATAAGTGAGGCGTCAGGAGCGTAGCCTGAAAGGCCGACGCTACGTGTCCGGGCGGGACACTCCTGACGCCTCTGGAGCCGGGCTGGCCCCGGTAGCGAAAGCGGGGAGGCAACGACCCGCTCTTTGCTTTGAACGAAGCACCCCGGGCAGAGCCCTCGTCCACAGCGGAGCGAGCGTATCCCCTTGCGGGGATTGTCGCGCTCGACGGATGGTTCGGTTCCAACCGCGGTGTCGGGCGTTTCGGCAATCCGCAGACGCTTCCGAGGAGGCGCCGTCGGCGGCCGTAACAGGCTCGTCCCCGAGGGGCTGAACCCTTTCCGCGTGCGGCGCACGCGCCCCGAGAGGCGATGCGCACAGCGCACGGAAAACCCGGCGTTGCGGCGGAGGTTGAGCCTTCCGCCCGACAATCGGCCCACCCGAAGGGAAGCCCGACTGCCGCCGAGCGGTGAGACTCGCGAACGAGTCTGCACCTTCCCAGAGCTTCGATCTCCTTTTCGGAAAGAACAGAACTCCAAGGAGTTCCGTCGCTTCCAGTCAGGAATTCATCAACCCTGACGCTTTCGCGTGCAGTATTATTTACCTTACTCTAATAGGATTGCAACAAAGAATTGCCATTTCCTTCGAATTTCTTGTGGATTAAAATAGACAAGAATTGCAAGCGTTTCCAATTTTATCCACAAAAGTATTCACGGATTTGCCGGCGAGGCGTGTCGACGCGACGATACGCGGATGCTCATCGTGGCCGAATCGGGCGTCGGGAGGTCGCAACCCGGAGGGCGGAGTAGCGGTCATCGCGCCCGCCGACGACACGCCGACGACACGAGGTGCGACACCGCGCGCCCGGTCAGTCGACGACCGGACCCACCCTGTCGAGGCCCAGCGGGGCCATGCGATTGCGGCGCGCCGGGCGCGTAAGCAGTGCGTTGCGTTCGGCCTCGAGCTCGTCGATGCGGCGCTTGAACGGCATGATCATCTCGGCGACCTCGGCCTCGCTGAATAGGCGGGGAATGTGCTGCGGGCAGTTCACGTCCCAGGCCTCGATGTCGAAGACGATGGCGCGCTCGACCTTCGCCTTGTAGGCGGGGTCGGCGAGGCGCTCGAGGAGCTCGGGGTCGTCCTCGACGATGTGGGCGCGGCCCCAGACCTTGATGCGACGTCGGTTGGCGTAGTCCATGAGGAAAATGTACGCCTTGTCGTTCTCGGCCAGGGTGCCGACCGTGATGTACTGGCGGTTGCCGCTGAAATCGGCGAAGGCCAGCCTGCGCTCGCCGATCACCTTGAGGAATCCCTTGGGACCGCCACGGTGCTGGATGTATGGCTGGCCGTCGGCGCTGGCGGTGGCGAGGTAGAACGAGTCGCGCGCGGCGATGAATTGGGCGAGATCGCCGGTGATGGTGTCGCTCCAGCCGCGCTTCTCCTCCATCCGCGCGTAAGCGTCGCGCGAACCGTAACGCTCCTGCGCCGCCTTGACCGCCGGCGTGAAGGCGATGTCGCTGATGCGTTTGCTCATCGCGGTGCCCTCCGTTTCCTCCCGGTCATGCGGCGCGCCCGGCGAGGAAGGCGCGGATGCGCTCGGCGATGAAGTCGCCGTCCTCCTCGAGCGCGAAATGACCGGTGTCGAGCAGATGGAACTCGAGGTTCTCGAGATCGCGCTTGTAGGGGTGCGCGCCATCGGCCGGGAAGATGTGGTCGTTCCTGCCCCAGACGATCAGGGTCGGCGGCTGGTGCTTGCGGAAGTACGCCTGCCATTCGGGATAACGCGACGGATTCGAGCCGTAGTCGTAGAAGAGCTGAAGCTGGATTTCGGCGTTGCCCGGGCGGTCGAGACCGTATTGGTCGACGGTCCAGGTGTCGGGACTGATCGCCTCCTCGTTGCGCGTCCCGTGCGTCCACTGCCAGTGGGTGGCGGCGATATCGAGGAAGCCCTTCAGCGGCTCGGCGGTCTCGTCGCTGCGATCCTTCCAGTACGCCCGGAACGGGTCCCAGAATTCCCGCAGCCCCTCGGCGTAGGCGTTGGCGTTCTGGACGATTAGGGCCGTGACCCGCTCGGGGTGTCGTGCCGCGAGACGGAAGCCGACCGGCCCGCCGTAATCCATCAGGTAGATGCTGTAGCGATCGATTCCGAGCGCCTCGACGAAGCGGCCGACGACCTCGGCGAGGTTGTCGAACGTGTAGTCGAACCGGTCGACGGCGGGCATGGCGCTGTTGCCGAAGCCCGGATAGTCCGGGGCGATCAGATGGAAGCGATCGGAGAGCGCCGGGATCAGGTTGCGAAACATCTGCGACGAGGTCGGGAACCCGTGCAGCAGCAGGATCGTCGGCGCGTCCTTCGGGCCGGCCTCGCGGTAGAAGATGTCGAGCCCGTCGACATCGACGGTCCTGTGCAGCGTCGGATGTTTCGGCGGCGGCAGCGCAGACGCATTCGGCGAATCGACGGTCGCTGGCGTGGCCGCTGCGTCGCGGGCCGCGCCGATGGCGGACGTGAGCGTTGCCGCAGCCGCGGCGACCGTCCCGGCCTTCAGCACGTGACGGCGGTCGATGCCGTCGCCGGCATGGACGGTGTGGCGGCGGGCCTGATGATCGTGATGGACACTCATGGTTTTTTTGCTTTCGGCTGGTGTCGGCAAGTCCTGCTTCGCCCCGCCAGTGCCGGGTAAGGAAAAGGCAATTCGGGGGCCGTGACCGCTCCGATCTACCGGCTGGGCCTCCAGAACTGGCTGCGGCGGGGCGACTCGGTGGTAACCGCGTGGGTGTTCGTATCGATCGCGGCGTCGGTCATGACGTTGCCCGCGGACGCCTCTTGGCGCGGCCGAGCCTGGTCACTCTTCGATTGCGCGAGCCAAGCGTCGTAGGTGGGCGTGGCCTGCGGCCGGGCGCCCGTGGCGGCGCGTTCGCCGCCGTGCTCGGCGAATGCCGGGGTGCTCAGCATGAGGCCGATCACCACGGCGGTGGTGCCCAGGGCGGCGCCGAACGCACGCGTAATGCTGTGGCCGGGGGCCATCTGCGAGTTCGGCGTCTTGCCGTTCGGGTTGCGATTTTGGTTCATGATCTCCTCCGTTCTCTTGCTCCGGTGAGGACTGGCTCCACCCCGGTGGTGGCCATCGCCAAGCGCTTGGCCGTCACGCCGCAATCGCGGCGCCGTCATCGTTCGCCGCGCGTTTCGGCGTGACCTGGAGCGCCGCGACCGGGCGTGTATTCCGGTGCTTTGCTGGCGCGCGGTCCCTTAGGGCGCCGTCGACGACGGCGCCGATCTCGCTGCGCGAGACGCCGATGTCTTTCAGGAGCCGGTCGTCGAGCGCGCTGAGCTCGCGGATCGAGACCCGCCGCCTGTGCCAGTTGGAAAGCCTGTTGACTACGTTCTTGATCGGGTACGTCATCTCAAGTTCCTCCGTTGCTTTGGGTTTACGCTGGGGCTCACGCCGGATCGCCGACGAGTAGAGGCGTGCGCATCCAGTCCATGCCGCTGGCGACGATGCAGCTCCGCCCCGTGGTGTCGGTGACGACGACGGTCCAGGTCCCGTTCTCGCTGACGAACAGCTCGACGATCGCTCGGCCGCTCTCGACGAGCCCGCGGCCGACGACTTGCTCGTCGAACTTACCTTCGAGCTGGGAGAGCGCCTCGTCGCGCACGGTGCACAACTGCTGGGCCTGGGCGCCGGCCGTCGAAAGGAGTAGCACGGCGGCGAACGCGAACGCTGTTGCGATCCTCTTCAATTCCGTCATCGGTCTCCTCCTTATCTCTGCTCGCGGGCCGACATGGACGTTTGCCGTTCGGCCGGATCACCGCACCGAGTCGTCGATGTCGGTGGTCTGTTGATCATATATATAGACAGATCGGTCTGTATTTTCAAGTCAGAAAATTGCACTGCAGAGAATTTTTTTTGCGCATGGGTACGGCGCTGAAATTAATCGTAGATTTGTATGAATCGAGCAATAGTACGACAAATTCGGGGGTCATTATCTCGCCACGAGGCGACACCACTTGCGTTCATTCCCACAAGATGATATATACAGAACCGTTTGTATAATTAAACTCCCAGGAATGACTCCCGCCATGGCCTCCAGCCGACGCGATCATCTCGTGGACACCGCGCTCGCCCTGTTCTGCCGCGACGGATTCCACGCCACCGGCATCGACCGGATCCTCGCCGAATCGGGGGTCGCCAAGATGACGCTCTACAAGCACTTCAAGTCGAAGGACGAGCTCATCCTCGCCGCCTTGCGCCGGCGCGACGAGCTC
>JAZFVR010000208.1:0-2236 GCA_036447835.1 Alphaproteobacteria bacterium
CACCTCGTCGACGTGCTCACGCTGCGCGACGGCAAGGTCGCCGCCAAGCGCTCCTACCGCAAGGCGCCGCTCTAGCCTAAACGGGGGCGACGACCGGCATGTAGCGGGGGGTATGTAAAGCACAATATCGCGCCGCAGACGCGCAGGGGCGGGCTTGAAACCCGCCCCTACGGCCGAATATCGGTATCCGATCGGTCGCCCGGCCTCACCCCATCACGGCCGCCAGGCCCTCGTCGAGCTTGTCGAGGAACTGCTGGGTGGTGAGCCAGCCCTGCTCGGGGCCGATCAAGAGCGCCAGGTCCTTGGTCATGTGGCCGGCCTCGACGGTATCGACGCAGACGCGCTCGAGCGTGCGCGCGAACAGCCCGACCTCGGGCGTGTCGTCGAGCTTGGCGCGGTGCTCGAGCGCGCGCGTCCACGCGAAGATCGAGGCGATCGGGTTGGTCGAGGTCTCCTTGCCCTCCTGGTGCAGGCGGTAGTGCCGCGTCACCGTGCCGTGCGCGGCTTCGGCCTCGACCGTCTTGCCGTCGGGGGTCATCAGCACCGAGGTCATCAGCCCGAGCGAGCCGAAGCCTTGCGCCACGGTGTCCGACTGCACGTCGCCGTCGTAGTTCTTGCACGCCCACACGAAGCCGCCCGACCACTTGAGCGCGCAGGCCACCATGTCGTCGATGAGCCGATGCTCGTAGGTGACGCCGGCGTCGGCGAAGCGGTCGGCGAACTCGGCGTCGAAGACCTCCTGGAAGAGGTCCTTGAAGCGCCCGTCGTAGGCCTTGAGGATGGTGTTCTTGGTCGACAGATAGACCGGCCACTTGCGGCTGAGGCCGTAGTTGAGGCAGGCGCGGGCGAAGCCGCGGATCGAATCGTCGAGGTTGTACATGCCCATGGCGACGCCGCCCGAGGGGAAGTCGAAGACCTCGCGCTCGATAACCTCGCCGCCGTCCGCCGGCTCGAAGCGCATGCTGAGCCTTCCCGGCCCCTCGACCACGAAGTCGGTGGCGCGGTACTGGTCGCCGAAGGCGTGGCGGCCGATGACGATGGGCCGGGTCCAGCCGGGAACGAGGCGCGGGATGTTCTGGCACAGGATCGGCTCGCGGAACACGGTGCCGCCGAGGATGTTGCGGATGGTGCCGTTGGGCGAGCGCCACATCCGCTTGAGGTCGAACTCCTCGACGCGCGCCTCGTCGGGGGTGATGGTGGCGCATTTGACGCCGACGCCGACCTCCCGAATCGCGTTCGCCGCGTCGATGGTTATCTGGTCGTCGGTGGCGTCGCGGCTCTCGATGCCGAGGTCGAAATACCGCAGATCGAGGTCGAGATGGGGAACAATCAGTTTCTCCTTGATCAGCGCCCAGATGATGCGCGTCATCTCGTCGCCGTCGATCTCGACGATCGGGTTCGCGACCTTGATCTTGCCCATGGACTCCACTCCTCGATTCGGGCGGCAAGATACCATCGCCGCGTGGGTGCGCAAGGGCCGGCGCGACGCGGGCCCTAGAAAACGCGGCCCGTTCGCGTCGACTCAGGATGCGCGATCGCCGCGTCGCGAAGGCTTGACGATGCTCCAGCATCGTCGGCGCCTCCGCTCCTGGCACGCGCGCATCCTGGGTCGATGCAGCCCATGACCATCACCCGGACAGGCTCCTAGAGCAGCTCCTCGCGCGCCGGCGCGCGAGGGGCGGGCGCGGCGGCGATTGCCGCGAATACGTCGTCGACGCGCGGAACCACGGTGTAGAGGCGCCTCGCCTCGGGCGGCGCGAAGCCGGCGGCGATCACATGCTCGATGAGGGTGAGCAGTGGCGTCCAGTAGCCCGCGTTGTCGATCAGCACCAGCGGCTTGTCGTGCAGCCCGAGCTGGCGCCAGGTGACGATCTCGATGGTCTCGTCGAGGGTGCCGAGGCCGCCGGGCAGGGCGGCGAAGGCGTCGGCGAGCTCGAACATGCGTTGCTTGCGCGCGTGCATGCCGTCGACGACGACGAGCTCGTCGACGCCCGTGTGCTCGACCTCGCGTGCTTCTAGATGCCGGGGGATGACGCCGGTTACACTGCCGCCGGCGGCGAGCGCGGCGTCGGCGAGAATGCCCATGAGCCCGACGCGGCCGCCGCCGACGACGAGACGCACGCCGCGCTCGGCCATGAGCCGGCCGAGCCGCGCCGCGGCGTCGCGGTGGGCGGCATCGACGCCGGCGGACGAGCCGCAGTAGACGCAGAGAGACGAAAGGACGGCCATGAGGCAC
>JAZFVR010000209.1:0-24417 GCA_036447835.1 Alphaproteobacteria bacterium
GTCACCCCGGCGTTGGTCACCGCGGTCACGATCTCGTTGAGATTGGCCTGGTTGGCGACCGCCTGCATGCTGACCTGCTCGCCCTTGCACCCGACTTCCACGGCGCCCTGCGCGGCCTGGGCGACGAGATCGGCGAAGCTGGTGCCGGTCTGGTCGACCGTCGGTGCGGTCCCGCCCGCTTGCGACTTGGCGGCGGCGTAGGCGGCGATCGCTTGAGAAAAGTTCACGGCCATTGCTTGCTCCCTCGGCTCGATCTGTGCTCTTGCCTACCTGACGGGGTTCGTTCGCTCAGCGTGCGAGGAGGTCGACCGTGCGCTGCACGATGCTCCTCGAGGCCTCGATGACGCTGAGATCGGCCTCGTAGCTGCACAACGTCTCGCGCATGTCGCTCATCTCGATCAGCGGATTGACGTTGGGCAGCAGAATGTAGCCGTCGGCGTCGGCCGCCGGATGACTGAGGTCGAAGCGCTTGGTCGGCATCGAAAAGAGCTGGAAGTCTTCGAGTTTCATCGCCCCTCGCGGTCGTCTGGCGTCTCGAGACGCCAAATCGGCTGAGCGAATGGTCGCGCAGCGCCCTTAAAATGCGGTTAAATCGGGGCCGAGGATTTGGGCTTACATGGCGCAGGCGTTTGCGCTAGTTTGGTTAACGCTCTATCCGCCCGGCCAGGAAGGGCCGCAACATGTTGTACCTGACGAGGAAGATCGGCGAGTCGGTCATCATCAACAATAACATCGAGCTCACCGTGGTCGAGGTGCGCGGCAAGTCGGCCAAGCTGGGTTTCACCTTCCCCTCCGACGCCACGGTTCTGCGCAAGGAGCTCTACGAGCGCATCCGCGAGGAGAACATCGCCGCCGCCGGTACCGACGGCGAGGTGGGCGGGCCGCCGCCGCCCGACGGGGACTAGGCTCAATCCCCCCTTAAATCTTTATTAAGCATAAGCTTGCCATAGTCGCTCGACCGCTGGGCGTGGGTGCCCGCGGGTCAACGAGTGGAGCACAGCGATGACCGAAAGCCGCGACGCGCGCGGCCACACGCCGGTCGCCGTCGCCGAGTTCCCCGACTGGCAAGCGGACGGGGGCGCGGCATGAGCGCGGCATCGATCAAGGCGCGCCTCGCCGAGGCGAGCACCCAGGCCACGGTCGCGCGCCAGGCGCTCGCCCGAGGTCGCGCGTTCGACCTCGGCGGGCTCACCGAGATGGTGGAAGGCGCCTGCCGGGACCTCGCCGACCTCGAAGGACCCGACGCCAAACCGCTGCACAAACAGTCGCTGGCGCCTTCCGACGAGATCAATGGCCTCGCCACGCTGCTGACCCGCGAGCACGCGGCGTTGAAGCAGGCGCTGGGCGACCTCGGCGCACGCGAGCGCGCCCAGTCGGCGTACGCCAAGACGGCGCGCGACGATCGCTAGCCTGCCCGTACGCCCAGGTCCGCGGCGATGGAATTCGAAAGCTACCTCCGTTTTGGGCTCGCCCTTGTCCTCGTCGTCGGCCTCATCGGGCTCGCCGCCTGGGTGGCGCGGCGCTTCGGGCTCGCCGGGCCGACGATGTTGCGCGGCCGGGCGCGGCGCCTCGTCGTGATCGAGTCGACCGGGATCGACGCCAAGCGCCGGCTCGTGCTCGTGCGCCGCGACGGCACCGAGCACCTGCTGCTTCTCGGGCCTGCGGGCGACGTGGTGGTCGAGAGCGACATTGCCGCGCAAGACAAGCCCGCCGCCGCCGCGCCGGCCGAGGCGGCGCAATGAGGCGCATCGCCTGGGTCGCAGCACTCGCCGCCGGCGGGCCGGTGCTGCTCGCCGCGGCGCCGGCGCTGGCGCAGACGTTCACGCTCGACTTCGGCGAGGGCGGCAGCCTCACCGGACGCATCGTCCAGCTCATCGCGCTCTTGACCATCCTCAGCCTGGCGCCGTCGATCCTGGTGGTGCTGACGTCGTTCACGCGCATCGTCGTCGTTTTGTCGATCATCCGCAGCGCGCTGGGGCTGCAGCAGACGCCGCCCAACGCGGTGATCATCAGCCTGGCGCTGTTTCTCACCGCCTTCGTCATGGCGCCGACGTTCGAGCTCGCCTACCGCGAGGGCATCGCGCCGCTGATCGACGAGGAGATCGGCGAGACCGAGGCGTTCGAGCGCACCGTGGCGCCGGTGCACGGCTTCATGATGACCCACGTGCGCGAGAAGGACCTCGGGCTGTTCATGGACATCGCCGACATCGACTCGATCGAGGCCCCCGAAGACACGCCGCTCAAGGTGCTCATTCCCGCCTTCATCATCAGCGAGCTCAAGCGCGCCTTCGAGATCGGCTTCCTCATCTTCATCCCCTTCGTCATCATCGACATGGTCGTCGCCTCGGTGCTGATGTCGATGGGCATGATGATGCTGCCCCCGGTCATGATCTCGCTGCCCTTCAAGATGATCTTCTTCGTCCTCGTCGACGGCTGGCACCTCGTCGCCGGCAGCCTGGTGCAGAGCTTCAACGTATAGGGAGCGCGCCCGGGTGAGCGCTGCGCGCGGTGGCCCCCGCCTCAGTTGATCGCGCTCAGGGAGCCGTTGCGCGCGCGTGCGCGGTAGCCGGCCATGAACGCCTCGAAGATGTCGACCTCGGCGACCGCGGCGGGCAGCTCGCGCACCGGAACGCGCTTGCGGTCGACCTCGGAGGTGATCATCGCGAACGCGCCCTCGTTGGCGTCGCCCTTCATCTTGGCGGCGTAGCGCTCGCGCGCGCGGGCGAGGCCCTTGACGTCATCGGCGAGCGAGAGCGCCACGACGAGCCTGAGGACGTGCTGGCTGGCGAAGAAACCGAGCGGGGGATCGAGCGGCGTCTGCTCGAGGATGCGCCAGGTCGCCGCCGCCGCCCTGGCCCACTTGCCCGCGCGCCAGAAGATGTCGGCGCGCAGAAGCTCGGCCTCGCGGCTGCGATCGCTGCGGATCAGCGCAATCGCGTCGTCGTGACGATCGAGCTCGGCCAAAGCCCGCGCCTCGAGCTGGCGGCGCTGGCCGGCGAGATCGCGGGTGACACCCATCATCTCGCTCGCCGCCAGCGCCTCGAGCGCGCGCTCCGGCTGTTGATTCATCAGCAGGATGACCGCGAGCCGGGTGCCCACCCGCGACTTTTCGATCCCCTCGAGCCGGTAGGTGAGCTGGTGCTCGAGCACGTCGGCCGCCTGGTCGAGCAGATCGACGGCGACGAGCCTGTCGGCGAGCGCCTGCATGACCTCGTCGCCGCCCTTGCCGATCGGGGTCAGCTCGCGGAACTCGTAGAACAGCGTAAGCACCTCGCGCGCCGGCACGTCCTCGAGCCTGCCCTCGAGGAACATGCCGGTGAACAGCTCGCTCATGCGCTCGGTGACCGCGGCCGTCCGGAAGTGGTTGGCGAAGTAGGTCACCGACCGTTTCATCGCCTCGAACCCGCGGATGAACGCCTTGTCGGCAACGTAGAGCTCCGCCAGCTCGAGCAGCAGTCGCAGCTCGAGATCGTCGCCGCGCCACGCGAAACGCAGGCTCTCGAGCGACTCGATCGCTTCCGCGCGCGTCGTTTCACCGGTCTCGAGCATCAGCAGCGCGCGTTCCAGGCTGCTGCCCGCGCGCGCCAGCCGGTCGCTGCTGTTTACCGTCTTGTCCCACAGCTCCCGCGCCGCGTCGGTGTTGTCGACGGCACGCAGCGCCCGCCCGCGAATGTAGTTTGCCCGGTCGATGACGACGGGATCCTCGACCGAGGCGAGAATGGCGTCGAGGTAGGCGTTGGCCGCCGTCATGTTGGTCGCCTCGACCGCGGCCTCGGCGGCGATGAGGCCGATCTGGCTGCGCAGCGGATGCGGCAGTTCGAGCCACAGGACGTCGGCGCGCACGAAATGGACCGTCGCCGCCTCCTTGTCGCCCAGCCGGCTGGCGAGCACGCCGCGCCACAGCGCGATGTCGTCGTAGGCGTCGAGCGAAGGGTGATTGAGATCGGCAATGGCGCCTTCGTAACGGTTGTGCATGAGCTGCGAGATGCCGCGCACCGCGCGCAGTGTCGGGTCCTCGGCAACGGTCAGGTCTTCCTCCATCAACAGCTCGAATCGGCCCAGCACCTCTGCGAAATAACCATTGGCGAACAGGAACAACAGCTGGTCGATACGCGCCTGCCGGCGCTCTTCCACCGGCGCCACCACCACGGCGCGTTGTAGCTCTTGGCTCTTGTCGTAGAACGCGGCCACGTCGCCGCCGCGCCAGGCGGCGAAGTCCAGCAGCCTGGTCGCCGGGCCGGTGCGGCGCGTGATGCGGGCCCGTTGTTTGGGGGCCGGCCGCTCCACCGGGCCAGCGGCATACGCCAGCTCGACGCCGGCAAGGCTCGTGCGTACGTCGAAACCCCGCGACTTGGGGAGCGCCACGATGCCTTGCGCCGTCGCCAGCAGCTCGAAACCCTCGAAGCTCCGGCCCTCGACGACCCCGGTGGCCGACGCCACCACCGGCACGACCACGAAGGTCGTGAGATCGTCCGGATCGCTCACCTGGACGCTGTCGGCGACGTCGGCGATCTTCAGTTGAACGCCGATGCCGCGGGTTTCGTCGTCGAAGGGTCGAACCTCGATCGCTTTCGGAGCTTCGGGCTTGGCGGTGAACTGCGCCAGCCACAGGTTGCCGCGCCGGCTCAACGCGACCCCGTAGCCGGCGCGCAGCCGGAAACGAAACACGGTAGCGCTCGAATGGGAAACCTGCGCCACCGACTGGTAGGCCGGCGATTCATGCGCCAGCGCGTCGGTGAGATCGACCGAGAAGCGCTCCGGAAACACCAGCCAGACATTCCCGTCGTGCACGAAGGCGGCGCTCGCCAGCCGCTTGCCAGCGTTGAAGCTGACCAGGCTGCGGTCGCCGGTCGACTCGACGGCAACCCTCATCGGCGCCGGACCCAGCGAGATCTCGGCCGCGGTCGTCCCCAGCGATCGGCCGGCGACGGTCTGCGGCGCGTCTTCGGCGGGTAGCGACAACGGCACCAGCGCGATGGTCCCGCCGTGCGCCGCCATACGACTCACCGTGCTCGCGGCGGGCCGGGATTCGGTCATGGCCGCTGGGCGGTATTCGGCGGAGGCGTCGGCCGCGGCCGGGGTTGCGGGTAGGGTCGCCGCCGACGGCGCCATCTCTCGGGCGACCTCTTGCGCGTCCCCCGGCAGCGGGTGCGGAGGTTCGCCTTCCGCGCCCGTCTCCGGCGCCGGATCGGGCGGCAGCGGAGTCGCATCGACCGTCGCCTTCACAGACGGTGCGAGGCCATCGTCGGGCGGTGTCGAAGCCTCTCGCGGGCGGGCGGCGGGCGCCTCGGGCCGGTCGCCTGCCGCGCCTTGGCTACGGGGGGCGAACACGTCGAGCACAACGCTGGTGCCCGAGCGGAAGTGCCGCAGGCGGTTCGGAGCGGCGACTGCGAGAGTCACTATGGTGCGTTTGCCGGAGGTCTCGATTTCCCCGGCACCAATGTTCCGTGGCGGGCCGGCATTGAGCGCCGCCAGGTCGATGGTCGCGGCGCGGTCGAACCGGATGATCGCCCTGCCGTCCTCGTGCGTGACCTTGTAATCCACCGGCATCCGCCAGTCGAAGACGATACGGCTGTAGCCGGGATGGTCGCCCACCCGGACGTCGACGCGCGGCAGGGCCGGGCTCGGCGCTGCGGCGCCCGAGGCGGCCGCGTCGCCCACCAGATCGACCACCACCGACTTCTCGTAGACGAAGGTGCGCAACGAGAAGTCGCCGGTGAGCGAGAGCGCGACGGTACGGCCGTCGGCGTCGACGCGGGCGTCGCTCACATAGGCGCGAAGGCTGCGGCGCACCCCGTCCAACGATACGCTTAGCGGCCGGGCGAAGGTGACGCGGAGGACGCGGCCGTCGATTCTGGCGTCGTAGGTGGCCGGCGCGGGCCAGTCGAAGACGATGCGGGCGAAGCCGTCGTGTGCGGCCGCCCGGGTCGTCACGGTCTCGGCCGCCCGTGCCGCGGCGCCGGCAAGCACCGACACCGCGAGCGCGACGACGGCGAGTGCACGGGCGCTACGTGCCATCCCCGCCTCCGTCGGCGAAGGCCTCGCGAATGACGATGTCGACGCGGCGGGCGAGCCGATAACGCTGCTCGTCCACGAAATCGGCGGGAATCTCGTCGAAGCGCGCATCGGCGAACCCGAGGGCGATGATCTCCCGAGTATAGCCGACGGTGCGCAGACCGTCGGCGACCGCCACCGCCCGGTCGAGCGAAAGCTCCCAGTTCGAGCGCGTACCGCGGCCTCGAATCGGGTTTGGGTCGGTATGGCCGTTGACGTCGACTCGATTGGCGATATGGCGCAAGGTTTCGCCCAGCTCGTTGAGTGCCTGACGCGCCTCAGGGGTCAACTCGGCGCTGTTCGAGGCGAACAGAAGGTCGCCCGGCAGGGTGATGACGAGCCGGTCGTCGATACGGCGCAACAGCGCCTGGCCGAGTACCGGGCGACCACGCGTCTTCTGGGCGATCACCGCATGCAGATAATCGAGGTCGGTGGCGTCGGCGCTGGCGATCGTCTTCGCGGTGCGGTCGGTCAGGCCGGGAACGGATTCCCAGCCGCGGTCGGGATTGAGCCGCTGCGACAGAGCGCTGATCATGATTTCCCAGTTCGCCTCCTTGACCGACGACATGGCAAACAACATGACGAAGAAGGTGAGCAGCAGCGAGATCAGGTCGGCGAAGGTGATCAACCATCGCGTTTCGATCGGGCGCTCGGGGCTGCGCTCTGGAGGGAACGGCATGGTCTACTCCCCGCCGGCTGCCGACAGGAGCGCGTCTTCGCCCGCCGCCCGGGTGAAGAACAGCAGACGCAGCATCGCCGGATCGCCCTCTTCGATGCCGACCGATATATGGTTCGCGGACACGTTGCGCGCGTCCAGCTGCCGCGCGAAGGCGCCGGCGCGCTCGACCGCGATCGCCCGCTCGGGTGTCGGGTTGCGCGCCTCGGCGACCGGCAACGCGATCAGCAGCTCGGCCTCGAAATAATGACCGGGAATCTCCCGGTTGAGGGCCGCGGCGAGCCGGTCGAAAAAGGGTGCCTGCTCGGCCAGCGGCGTGGTCCGGCCGGGCGCATAGATCGACTCGACGGGAATCTCCACCTGCATCTGCCCGAAGGGCTGATAGGGCGAGACCTTGACGAAAGGAAACTCCGCCTCGAAGAGCGCGCGCACCGTATTCTCGAAATCAGCGATGGCCGAGAAGACGCCACTCCCGGGGGCGACGTCGAAAGGCCCCGTGGCCACCAGGGCGGGCTCGGAGAAGGTCGCGCCGAGACTGCCGAGCACCGCATTGGAGCGCGCTTCCTGGCGGCTGGAGATGGCGTTCATCAGGATGAAGAAAGCGAGGATGATGAGATAGAGGGCGAGGAAGATCGGCGTCGTGGAATCGCCCGGCGCCTTGGGCTTCGCTGGGAGTCCCCCGATCATGGCCGGGGCTCAGTCGAAGCTTGCGAGCAGCGCGTCGATATCCTCTTGCTTGTTCCCCTCTCCGGGCAACTGCGGACCGTTGAGCAGATCGTGATCGGCGCCGGTCGGCTTGTTCTCCCCATCGGTGGCCGCCTCGTCCTCGACCGCCGCGTGCGTCGCCCGCACCTCGTCGCCGAAGACGCTGACGAGCGGGTCGAGACGCTCCTCGATATGCTCGAGGGTGGTGATGACCTTGCTGATGCGCTGGCCGGTGAGATCCTGGAAACCGCACGCTCCGAAGATACGGATGACCTCGTCGGTGGCGACGGTGTCGCCGCGCTCGGCGCGTAAGGCTTCCACACGCGCGCTGACGTCATCGCCGATTTCCTGCGCCTTCACCGAGCACGCTCCGTTTAGAATTCGCCGATCGCGCTGACGATCTTCGACTTCAGCGTTTCCGCGTTGAACGGCTTGACGATGTAGTCGTTGACGCCCGCCTCTTTCGCGGCGACGACGTTCTCGGTCTTGCTCTCGGCAGTGATCATGATGAAGGGCATCTCCTTCAGCTCGTCGTCGGCGCGCACCTCGCGCAACAGCTGCAATCCGGTCATCGGCTCCATGTTCCAGTCCGAGATCACGAGTTCGAACTTGTTGCCACGCAGCTTGTCGAGAGCCGCCTTGCCGTCGGTCGCCTCGTGGATGTTGGTAAAGCTGAGCTGGCCGAGGAGACCACGGATGATGCGCAGCATCGTCTTGTAATCGTCCACGATGAGAATCGGCATGCTTTGGTCTACGGCCATGACCTGCGCTCCGTCCCTCGATCGGATCGGAATGGACCCTGCGTACAGAGCCGATAGGTTAAGGTCGATTGGTTAAACGACGGTTACGGCTGGCGCGCTGGGCGTCCGTTCACTTGGCGCTGGCGGTCAGATCGGGGACCGGGCGACGGCGGGCGAGCTCGACGGTGACGGCCTTGGCCTTGGCCGAGTCCATCTTGGCCAAAACCGGTGCCGCCTTGGCCTCGCGCATGCGCTCGACCACCTCGAGCAGCACGTTCATTTCGAGCTGGTCGAAGATGCGGGCGGCGTCCTTGGGTTTCATCTGCTCGAAAATCTTGACTAAGCTTTTGATTTTACTTTCTTCTTCCTCGTCGAACTGCTTGAACAGCGCCTCCATGATCGCCTGCATCTTCTTGAGCTCGTCGATCTTGCCGTCGATCCGCTGCTCGGCGGCGGCGAGCAGCTTTTCGCGCATGTCGATCTCTGTCGCGCGCAGCTCGAGCTCGTTGCGCCGCTCGGAAAGGTTTTCGAGCAGCTCGACTTCGGCCGGGCTGATATTGGTGACGTCGATCTCCTCGACTTCGGCTGCGTCGCCGGCACCGCCCTTCGGCGCGCCTTCGGCACCATGAGCCGTGACGCTACCGAGAAGGGCGTCCGCGCCGTGCCAGACGTGGCCGACCTTGACCGTGAGCAGCAATAGCGCCGCAACGATGGTAACCGGCAGCAGCTTGACCCGCTTCAACACCGCTTAAGCTCCACCTGCTCCGCGTATCGCATCGCGCAGGTCGCGCTCGACGACGGAAACCGCCCCCTCTTCCCAATCGGGGTCGGCCCGCGCCGCGGCGTTGTCGTCCCTCCCGCCAGGCGCGACCGTCGCGCCCAGCCTCGACGCTTTCGGGATGGCGTCATCCCGCGTATGCGACGCACCTTCGAGGCGGTCGGCGAGGCGCGAGCCCCGTTCGACCAGGAACACCAGATCGTCGCAAAGCGCGCGCGCGGTCTCCACCCGGCTGTCGAGGGTGGCGCCTTTCTCCTCGCCGACCTCGCGCAGCTCAGAGATGCTGGCCTGGGCACGCTCGGTCGCCGCGTTGAAGCTTTCGATCAGCTTGATGAACTCGCCCTGGTTGCCGCGCAATTCGCCGAGGCGGCGGTTGAGGATCACGCAATAGACGATCGTCGCCACGAGGAGCAGGGCGATAACGCTGTCGAGGGCGAGCGCGACGGTCATTTTACCGCACCCGCGCTCCAGTGCGTCCTGTCGACCCGGATGGCCACGTTGGCGGCCGTACGGCCCATGCGCCCGCTGACCATTGGGACGCCGCCGCAGCGCAGAACCACGAGCGAATTGGGCTGGGCGCCGAGCATGAAGGTATCGCCGATCTTCAGGTTGGCGACGTCGCGCAGGGCCATCACCTGCTCGTCGAGCACGGCCTCGATCACCACGGTGGTGTTCCACAGCTCGGTCGCGAGGTGGTTCTCCCAGATCGAATCGCGGCCGAACTTCTCGCCCCAGAACATCTGCAACAGAAGGTCGCGGATGGGCTCGAGCGTCGCGTAAGGCAGCACCACCTCGATGTTGCCGCCGCGATTGTCCATATCGACGCGCATCCGCGCCAGAATCGCGGCGTTGGCGGGCCGCGCGATGGCGGCGAAACGCGGGTTCGTCTCGAGCCTGTCGAAACGGAAGGTCACCGGCGTCAACGGCTCGAAGGCGGCGGTGAGGTCGGCGAGCACCACCTGGATCATGCGCTCGACCAGGTTGCGCTCGATGGTGGTATAGGGACGCCCCTCGATGCGGATCGGCGCGGTGCCGTGGCCACCGCCGAGGAGCACGTCGACGACCGAGTAGATGAGGGCGCTGTCGGTGGTGATGAGCCCGAAGTCGTCCCATTCCTCGGCCTTGAACACGCCGAGCATGGCCGGCAGCGGGATCGAGTTCAGATAGTCTCCGAAGCGCACCGAGGTCAGCCCGTCGATCGAGACCTCGACGTTGTCGGAGGTGAATTTCCTGAGCGAGGTGGTGAGAAGCCGCACGGCGCGATCGAACGCCACCTCGAGCATCGGCAGGCGCTCGTACGAGACGAGGGTGCTGTTGAGAATCGCCTGGATGCCCGAGCGACGCCGCGAGTCTTCGTCCTGGTCGAAGCCGAGCAGGCTGTCGATCTCGGCCTGGTTGAGCACGCGCGCCGGCTGGGTGGTCGCAGCGGCGGCCAGCGACTCGTCGGCCTCTTCGCCTCCTTCTCCTTCGGCGAGCGCCACCCATTCGTCGGCCAGCTGGTCCTGGTTGGGCGCCGGCGAATCGCCTTGCGCACCGCCGGCGGACGCAGCGTCGCCATCCGCTTCGGCCCCGGCCATGGATTCCCACTCGGCTGCCAACTTGTCGTCGTCGACAGCGTCATCGTCGGTGGCTTTGATTTTCTCCGGCTCGCTCATGGCCCTTCGTCTATTGGATCAGCATTTCCTTGAACAAAACGTCGCGGATCTCGACCGGGTTCGCGGCCGCACTGACGCGGCGCAACAGCTCCTCCTTCAGCCGGTAGATGCCGGCCGAGCCGTGGAGGTCGTCGGCACGCAGCTCGCGCAGGTAAACGTGGAACTGGTCGATGACCCGCGGCAGCACCCGGTCGAGCAGCGACAGGTCCTCGCCTTCGTCGAGCTCGAGAGTCAGCTGAATCTTCAGGAACGTCTTCTTCTTGCTGCCGGTTTCGAGGTTCACCACCATCTCGGGCAAATCGTAATAAACGACCGCGGGCGCCTCTTCGTCGGACCCGACCATATCCCCTAGGAAGCCGAAGACACCGCTGAAATAGGCGCCGGCGCCGCCGCCGATGAGCAGCAACGCGGCAGCGGCCGCGATGATGATCTGGCGCTTGCTGACCGTTCTTCCCGGGGAACCCGACGACGATTCCTCATCAGGCTCGTCGATATCCTCCTCGACGCTTTCGTCGGCGGTCGCCTCGCTCATTTGCCACCTTTGGAATTCGGCACGCGGCAGCCGTGGGGCCGCATCAACCGGGTTGGAAACATTATTGCGAATCAGGCGTTAACAAGAGGTTGCGATGGGCGCCGCGACCCCCGTTTACGGCGCATTCGGGCGGCTTCGCCATGCGCGCGATGCTCGATGGACGCGATGCCCGGAGCCGGGCGGGGTCGCGCTCGCGGCCGGCCCAGTCTCATGCCTCCTGGCGTGCCCAGACCAGGTTGACGAACGCCTCGGCGTTGTCGGGATCGCGCGTGACCGCCCGGCGATAGCTCTCCACCGCCTCGTCGGCGCGCCCGAGACGCCGAAGCACGGTCCCGCGGTTGGAAAATTAGGCGGGATTGCTCCCGTCGATGGCGATCGCCCGGTCGATGAGGTCGAGCGCGTCGTCGTCACGTCCCGTCTGGTGAACGACGACGCCGAGCTGATTGAGGACGTCGGCCTGCCGCGGCTCCGCCGCCAGCACCTCGCGGTAGAGCGCCTCGGCCTCGGCGAGCGCGCCCGCCTGGTGCAGCCGCACCGCGCTGACCAGCTTCTCGGCGATCGAAGGGGCCGGGGCGCGGGCCGCCGGCGCCGGCTTGCGCGTCTCTGGTTAGCGGCGGCGCCGCGCTTGATGGTTCATTGGCGTGATCGCCGTTGCGGCGCCTGGTTGCCCATTGTTCGCCTGCGATCATCGAGTGCGCATGGTGGGCCGGCGGCGAACGCCCGTGTCGATGCGCCGGCCGCGGCGGCGCCTGCCCGCGCCGGTCACGGCCCACCCGCAAGGGTCAGCCGTCCCGGTAAATTTTCTCGCGCCGCTCGTGGCGTTCCTGGGCGTCGATGCTGAGGGTGGCGATGGGTCGCGCCTCGAGCCGGCGCAGGCTGATCGGATCGCCGGTTTCCTCGCAGTAGCCGTAGGACCCGTCCTCGATGCGCATGAGGGCGGCGTCGATCTTGGTGATGAGCTTGCGTTCGCGGTCGCGGGTTCTCAGCTCGAGTGCGCGGTCGGTCTCGATCGACGCGCGGTCGGCGAAGTCGGGCTCCTGCGACGTCTCCTCCTGGAGGTGCTGGAGCGTCTGGGTCGATTCATCGAGCAGCTCAGACCGCCACTGCAGGAGCTTGCGCTGGAAGTACTCGACCTGCACCGAGTTCATGAACGGCTCGTCGTTCGACGGCCGGTACTCGGGCGACAGGATCATCGATTTCTTGGCGTTCTGACGAGAAGCCAACTCACTCATCTCCGCTCGGGCCAGACAAAAGAGGCTGGACTATATGAATCTGGTCGTCGCTGTGCAAGCCAATCCGCACGGCCGGGGAGAAGACCGCCGGCAACGCCCCGGGGAGTCATTTTATTATGCCCAGCTTGGCGAGCTCGACGGCGGCCCTGAGGTCGATCTCCTCGAGGATCGCGGCGAGGCGTTCGTCGGTCACGGTTTCCCGTCTCGCCTGCACCTGTTCGCGCAGCCCGACGAGGCGTTCGCGGGGTATCGAGCCCATCAGCAATCCGTGTCGGATCTCATCGAGGCGATCGAGGATGTTGTGGCCGCGAGCGACGCTGCGCGAGCGGCCGCCGGTCTCTTCGGATACCTCCTGCACGGCGAGAATGCCCTCGATCGCACCCACGGCCGTCCCGGGAATCACCGCCGACGCCGCGTTGGGCTCGTCCCCGACCTCGGCCGCAAATTCGGTTTCCTTGGCGCTGCGCACGCCCTTGCTTCGACGCGCCGGCGTCGGGCTAATCGGAGCGGGGCCGGAGATCTTCATGGCAATGGAACATCGGGCAATTGCGGCGGAAATCGCCTGAATGCGCGCTCCTGAACCATCGCCGAAGTCGGTTAATATCGTCTTAAGCACGACCCGGCACCAGTCGCGCGCTGGGCAACTTTTGCCCGATTCGGGGTAGGCATTGCCGGCAAATTCGGGCGTCGGCCCGCCTCCCGCGACCCGGTCCTCGTGAACAAATAACGTCAAATCAGCGTTTGATCCTAAGCAACCGGTTGGCACGCGGCGCGCATTGGCGAGAGCGGACCCGTGGAGTGATTCTGCCGGGGACGATCATGGATCGTATGCTGCTTTCGAGTGCCGCCCTGAAACGTCGAGGCCCGCGCCGCCGGCGGTGGCTCGCCGCAGGCCTTGGCGCCGCGCTCGTGCTGATGCTCGCCGCAGGCACGGCGAGCGCCATGTCGCGGATCGAGGACATTGCCGCCTTCGAGGGCGTGCGCGACAACCGGCTCGTCGGCTACGGTCTCGTCGTCGGCCTCAACGGCACCGCGACACGCTCAACAACGCGCCGTTCACGCAGCAGAGCCTGATCGGCATGCTCGAACGCCTCGGCATCAACACCCGAGGCGTCACCCTGAGTACCGCGAACATCGCCGCGGTGATGGTCACCGACATGATCATCACCCAGCGAGCGTTCTCCGCGAGCTCGCGCGTGATCACCACGGTCGACGACATGCTCGAAGAACTGATCCGCATCCGGCGGTGATAGCCGCCACACACCGTGACCCGGCCCGGCGTTCAGCGCCGGGCCGGAATTTTCTTCGTTAGCGGCAATTAACCTTTTTCTTAGAAATGGTTAACCCGTTTCTTTAGCAAAATTTTAAGCGGGCGAGCCTACCCTTGCAGTAACTAGGGCATGTGGCTCGAACGTTGGAGTCTATGTTTATGAACGAAGGTACGCTGTTCAATCGCTCAACGATCGGGGGGCGCCTTGACGTACCGGTCACCCTCGACGACCTGCCGCCGCCCGACACCAAACGTTGGGTGGTGCGGCGCAAGGCGGCCGTCGTGGCGGCGGTGCGCACGGGTCTGATCACCCTCGAGGAAGCGTGCCGTCGTTACACCCTATCGGTTGAAGAATTCCTTTCGTGGGAACGCGCCATGGAGAAGCACGGGCTGCGTGGCCTCCGTGTAACGCGCCTTCAGGAATACCGCGCACCATCGCGAGATGTGAGATAGTCGCCACCGGCCTCGACGGGCTGTGATCGATCGCCCCTGTTTCCGTTAACCATATATCATGCGGTAATTTTTTCCCTCCCGTGAGGCAGATTTTGCCGCCTGTTTACCGCTCTTTCACCGACCGTTGCTAGCGTCGACCCGGCGCGGTGATCGTCCCTGGGGGCGCACCGCGCGCAGTGTCGGAAGGCCACGATGGGAGGTTGAAAAAGGTGAGCGGGATTACGCGATCATTGCAGGGAATCAATCCGGCGCGCCTCATGCTTCTGGTCGGGATGCTGGCGATCGTCGCCGGACTTCTCTTTTTCATCGCGACGCGATTGGTCCAGCCCTCGATGAGCCTGCTCTACGGCGATCTCTACCCCGGCGATTCGAGCAAGATCGTGACCAAGCTCGAAGGCATGGCCGTGCCCTACGATCTTCGCGCCGGCGGCAGCCAGGTCTTCGTTCCCGGAGATCGGGTGCTGCGCCTGCGGATGTCGATGGCCGAAGAAGGCCTTCCGCGAGGCGGCTCGATCGGCTACGAGGTGTTCGACCGCTCGGATATCCTGGGCGCCACCCGCTCGATCCAGAACATCAACCTCCTGCGCGCGCTCGAGGGCGAGCTCGCGCGCACCATCGGCTCACTCTCGCAGATCGCCGGGGCGCGTGTGCACCTGGTCTTGCCCAAGCGCGAGCTGTTCAACCGCTCGCGCGAGGAGCCGAGCGCCTCGATCGTCATCACCGAGGAGCGCGGAACCCGGCTCAATCAGGCGCAGGTCACGGCGATCCAGCATCTGGTCGCGGCCGCGGTGCCCGGCCTCGAGCCGGCGCGCGTCTCGATCGTCGACAGCCATGGAACGTTGCGCGCCCGCGGCACCGACGGCGACGACGACGGGGGCCTCGCGCCGCTGGCCGCGCAAGACCACCGGGTCGCATTCGAGAGCCGGCTCAAGAAGATGATCGAAGGACTGATCGAGCGCTCGGTCGGCGCCGGCAACGTGCGCGCCGAGGTCAGCGCCGAGATCGACTTCGACCGCATCACCACCAGCGCCGAGATCTTCGACCCCGACAGCCAGGTGGCGCGCTCGGTCCAGATCATCGAGGAAGAGTCGAACAGCTCGGAAAACGCCCAATCCCAGAACGTCAGCGGCGCCAACAGCTTGCCCGACGCCGGGAGCGGCGAGTCTACCGGCTCGCGCAACGTCAACGCCACGGCGCGCGTGGAAGAGATCACCAATTTCGAGATTTCCAAGACCATCCGAAGCCACGTGCGCGAGAGCGGCACCGTGAAACGGCTTTCGGTCGCCGTGCTCGTCGACGGCAACTACACGACCAACGGTGACGGCGAGAAAGTGTATGAGCCACGCAGCCCGGAGGAGATGAAGCAGTTCGTGGCCCTGGTGCGTTCGGCGATCGGTTTCGACGAGGCGCGCGGCGACACGATCGAGATCGTCAACCTGCAGTTCGCCGCCGTCGACGCGATCGAGCCCGGCGAAGCGCCGATGTTCGATCTCGCCAAGGGCGACTACTTCAAGATGGCCGAGATCGTCGTGCTCTTCGTCGTCGGCATCCTCGTCATTCTTCTCGTCCTGCGGCCGATAGCCACCCAAGTGCTGGCCTCGCCGGCGCAGTCGTCCGGGTTCGGCGGCGGCGAAGCCCGCGCGGCCCTGCCCGGCACGGCCCAGCCGGCGCAGCTGCCGCCGGGAAGCGAGGGAGAGGAAGGGGATGACGGGATGGACATCGACCGTATCGAGGGCCGGGTCAAGCAGTCGACGCTGAAGAAGGTGGGCGAGATCGTCGAGACCCATCCCGAGGAGGCCCTCAGCATCGTTCGCAACTGGCTCTACCAGGAAGTGTAGCGGGGGCGCGGCGTCATGGCGGAGAAGTTAGAGCTACACAGCATGTCGGGGCCCGATCGGGCCGCCGTCTTCCTGCTGTCCCTCAAGGAGGAGCAGGCCGCCAAGCTGTTCTCCATGATGGACGACGATGAAATCAGGGATCTTTCACAGCGCATGTCGACCCTGGGTTCGGTGGGCGGGGATGTGGTCGAGCGGCTGTTCGTCGATTTCGCCGAGCAGATCTCGAGCACCGGTTCGCTCGTCGGCAGCTACGACTCGGTCGAACGGCTGCTGTCGAAGACCATCGATACCGAGCGCGTCGAATCCATCATGGAGGAGATTCGCGGCCCGGCGGGCCGCACCATGTGGGACAAGCTCGGCAACGTCAACGAGACCGTTCTCGCGAACTATCTGAAGAACGAGTACCCCCAGACGGTCGCCGTCGTCCTTTCCAAGATCAAATCCGACCACGCCGCGCGGGTCTTGAGCGCCCTTCCCGAAGACTTCTCCATGGAAGTGGTGATGCGCATGCTGCGCATGGAGGCGGTGCAGAAGGACATCCTCGACGACGTCGAGCGCACGCTGCGCACCGAGTTCATGAGCAACCTCGCCCGCACCAACAAGCGCGACAGCTTCGAGCGCATGGCCGAGCTCTTCAACAGCCTCGACCGCTCGACCGAATCGCGCATGTTGAGCGCCCTCGAGAAGCGCAACCAGGAAGCCGCCGAGCGCATCCGCGCCCTGATGTTCACCTTCGAGGACCTGGTCAAGCTCGATCCGGCCCGCGTGCAGACCTTGTTGCGTCACGTCGACAAGCGCAAGTTGCCCGTCGCCCTCAAGGGCGCCTCCGAAACCCTCCGCGACCTGTTCTTCAGCAACATGTCGAAGCGCGCGTGCAAGATGCTGCGCGAGGATATGCAGGTGCTTGGCCCGGTCCGGTTGCGCGACGTCCACGACGCCCAGCAGTTGATGGTGAACACCGCCAAGGAGCTGGCCGACAAGGGCGAGATCATGATCGTCGACCAGAAGGGCGACGACGAGCTGGTGTATTGAGAGACGCCCCCCACATGGCTGAACCCGTCAAGTTCAATTTCGAGACCGTTTTCGAACTGAAAGACGGCGGTGGCAGCGGCCGCGGCGTGGCGTTTTCGCAAAGCTACACCCGCCAAGAACTCAACGCCGCGTGCGAAGAGGCGCGCCGGGCCGGGTTTGCCGAAGGCGTGGCGCAGGAACAGGCGAGAATCGAGCGCCGGCAAGCCGACGCGCTCGATGCGATCGGCGAGCGGATGAGCGAAATCGCGCGCGTCCAGGCCGCCGAGTTCGAACGCACCGTCAAGAGCGCGACGGCGCTGTCTCTGGCCGTCGCGCGCAAGGTCGCGCCGGCGCTCATGCAGCGCCAGCCTCTGGCCGAGATCGAGACGATGATCGCCGACCACCTGGCGCAGCTCATCGACGAACCAAATGTGGTCATGCGCGTTCCCGACGCCCTGCTCGACGCGATCAAGAACCGGATCGACGAGATCGCCGAGGACTGCGGTTACGCCGGCCGCATCGTCCTGCTCGCCGATTCGTCCCTCGGCGAAAGCGGCTGCCACATAGAGTGGGCCGATGGCGGTGCGGAGCGCAACACCGACGCCGTTTGGCGCGAGATCGAGACCGCGATCGAACGGCTCCTGCACGCGCCGGTCGGAGACTCCCCGGAGGACGACGGCGTAACGGCACCTGATGCAGGCAACCCGATACAGGAACCGGTCGAATCTGAGGCGTCTCACGACGTCGACGATTCCGAGACCGACCAGTCCAACGAGTAGGAGCAAGTCATGTCGGACACCAAGGGCGAGCTTGACCTCGCCGACCTCGACACCGACGGCCAGGAAGCGCAGCTGGAAGACACTCCCGCCGAGGGTGATCCCGCGCTGGCGCAGGCCGCGGGGCCAAAGTCGGGCAGCGACCTCGAGGCGGTGTTCGACGTGCCGGTCCAGGTCTCGGCCGTTCTCGGCAAGGCCACGCTCCAGGTCTCGCAGCTACTGAAGCTCGGACGCGGCGCGGTGGTCGAGCTCGACCGCAAGGTGGGCGAGGCGATCGACATCTACGTCAACGACCGTCTCGTCGCCCGCGGCGAGATCGTGGTCGTCGAGGATCGCCTGGGCGTGACCATGACGGAAATCATCAAGTCCGATCGCTGAGTGGACTGCGCGATCGCGGGGGAGACACAATGGACTTGGCAACACTTCTCGGGCTCTTTGCGGGGTTCGGCCTCATCGGCACCGCCATCGTGCTCGGCGGCACGCCGCTCGCGTTCGTCGACGCGCCCGCGATGCTCATCGTCTTCGGCGGCACCTTCGCCGTGACGATCGTTTCGTTCTCGCTCGACGACGTGCTGCGCGCCAACAGCGCCGTGTTCAAGGCGTTGTTCCAGCCGGTGCTCGACACCAGCATCGCCGCCACCCAGGTGCTCGAGCTGGCGGAATTGGCGCGTCACAAGGGCGCGCTGGCGCTCGAGAACGTGCAGTCCAAAACGGTCAACCTGCCGTTCCTGAACGAGGGCCTGTCGCTCGTCGTCGACGGCTCGAGCGGCGATGAAGTCGAAAGCATCATGACGCGCAAGGTCCACGCCATGGCGAGCCGCCACGCGAGGAGCGTCGAGGTGATACGCAAGGCGGCCGACGTGTCGCCGGCGATGGGCCTGATCGGCACGCTGGTCGGCCTGGTACAAATGCTCGGCAATCTCGAAGACCCGTCGACGATCGGGCCGAGCATGGCGGTGGCGCTGCTCACCACGTTTTACGGGGCGGTGCTGTCGAACATGGTGTTTTCGCCCCTGGCGGCCAAACTCGAGCGCAAATCGGGCGATGAGGTTCTGCTCAACACCATCTACCTCACCGGACTGGCATCGATCACCCGGCACGAGAACCCGCGCCGGCTCGAGATGCTGCTCAACACGCTGCTGCCCCCCACCGAACGGATTGAGTACTTCGAATAGGCGTCGGATCGATCAGCGGTATCGAGGAGAAAAGTAATGCGTTTACTCATTGTTGGCTCACTCGGCGGCGAAATCGGCACCGCCAGCAAGATCGCCATGGCACGAGGGGCCAAGGTTGGCCATGCCGGCGACATCGACACCGCGCTCGAAGCGCTGCGATCCGGCCGGGGGGCCGAGCTGGTGATGGTCGACGTCAAGCTCGACATCGCCCGCTTCATCGGCTGTCTGACCTCGGAGCGCATCAGCGTGCCGGTCGTCGCTTGCGGCGTCGACCCCGACGCCGACGCCGCGGTACGGGCGATCAAGGCGGGCGCTCGCGAGTTCATTCCGCTGCCGCCCCAGGCCGAGCTCATCGCGGCGGTGCTCGAGGCGGTGGCGGCAGCGAGCCACACCATCATCTACCGCGATCCCGCCACGGCCAAGGTTCTGAACCTCGCCGAGCGGGTCGCCCCCTCCGACGCCAGCATCCTGATCACCGGGGAATTGGGAACCGGCAAGGAGCTGCTCGCCCGTTTCGTACATCGCCACAGCCGCCGCTCGGGAGAATCCTTCGTCTCGGTGAACTGCGCCGCGATCCCTGAGAACCTGCTCGAATCCGAGTTGTTCGGGCACGAGAAGGGCGCCTTCACCGGCGCCGTCGCCCGCCGCATTGGCAAGTTCGAGGAAGCCAACGGCGGCACGCTCCTGCTCGACGAGATCAGCGAGATGGACCCGCGCCTCCAGGCCAAGCTCCTGCGTTCGCTCCAGGAGCGCGAGATCGACCGCGTCGGCAGCTCGGCGCCGATCAAGATCGACATCCGCCTCGTCGCGACGAGCAACCGCGACCTTGAGGCCGCAGTGGCGGAGGGCAGCTTCCGCGAGGACCTCCTGTTCCGCCTCAATGTCGTCAACCTGCACATGCCGCCGCTGCGCGAACGCACCGGCGACATCCCGGTGCTGTGCAGCCACTTCATCGAGAAGTACTCGGAGGCCAATGGGATTGCGGTGCGGCCGTTGGCGCCCGCGGCGCACGACATGCTGGTCGGCCACGGCTGGCGCGGCAACGTGCGCGAACTCGAGAACACCATCCATCGCTCCGTGCTGCTGGCCAAGGGCGAGCAAATCGGCCCCGACGCGATCATGCTGTCGAGCGGTTCGCAGCGCAGTGAAACGCTGGCCCCTGGCAACGGCGACAGCGCTGCGGCGGTCACCGGCGCCACCAGCCGCCTGGTCGGGCGCACCGTCGCCGATGTCGAGCGCGACCTCATCCTCGAGACGCTCACCCACTGCCTCGGCAACCGCACCCATGCCGCCAACATCCTCGGGATCTCGATCCGCACCCTGCGTAACAAGCTCAAGCTGTACGCCGGCGAGGGCAACAAGGTGCCGCAACCCGGCGAAGCGCCGCAAGCCGCACTCTAGGAGCCTGTCCGAGTAATGGTCATGTGCTGCATCGATCCAGGATGCGCGAGTGCCAGGAGCGGAGGCACCGGCGATGCCGGAGCATCGTCAAGCCTTCGCGACGCCGCAATCGCGCCTCCCGGGGCCTCGAAAACGCGGTGCAGCCCGTGACCATTCCCCCGACAGGCTCCTAGGCCGTAACAGGATCGGATCCGTTGGCCGAGAACGAAACCGCATCGGTGCCGTCGACAGACGTGCTCGCCAGCATCGGCGAAAGCCTCCGCCGGGGCGACGTTGCGCTCGCGCTCGGCGTCATATTCATCCTCGTCGTTCTCATCCTGCCGATGCCGAGATGGCTTCTCGACATCATGCTCGGCGTCTCGATCAGCTTCTCCGGCCTGATCCTGCTGACCTCGCTGTTCATCACCCGGCCGCTCGACTTCAGCTCGTTTCCGACGGTGCTGCTCATCGCCACCATGCTGCGGTTGTCGCTCAACTTGGCCTCGACGCGGCTGATCCTCGCCCACGGCCACGAGGGAACGGGTGCCGCCGGCAAGGTCATCGAGGCCTTCGGCAACTTCGTCATGGGCGGCAACTTCGTCATCGGAATCATCGTCTTCGGTATCCTGGTGATCGTGAACTTCATCGTCATCACCAAGGGTTCGGGCCGCATCGCCGAGGTCTCGGCACGGTTCAGCCTCGACGCCATGCCGGGCAAGCAGATGGCGATCGACGCCGACCTGTCGGCGGGCCTGATCGACGAGACCGAGGCGCGCGAGCGGCGCAAGAGGCTGGAGGACGAGAGCAACTTCTTCGGCGCCATGGATGGCGCGGCGAAGTTCGTGCGCGGCGACGCCATCGCCGGCATCCTCATCACCTTCATCAACATCATCGGCGGCATGATCATCGGCATGGTCCAGCAGGACCTGACGATGTCCCAGGCCGCGGCCTCGTACACGCTGCTCACCGTCGGTGACGGCCTGGTGACGCAGATACCGGCGCTCGTCGTTTCCACCGCCGCCGGTCTCCTGGTTTCGAAGGCCGGCATCGACGGCACCACCGACAAGGCGGTGTTCGGCCAGCTCGGCCGGCATCCGCGGGCGTTCGGCCTGTCGAGCGCGATGCTGGTGGCGCTCGCGCTGTTGCCGGGCATACCGATGATACCGTTCCTGCTGCTCGCCGCAGGCTCGGGCGCGCTTGCCTGGCGGCTCACGCTGCGCCCGACCGAGGAGAGCCCCGAAGCCCTGGTCGACGCGGCGGCGGCACCGGCGCCGCCGGCGGAGGAGCCGATATCGACGGCGCTGGCCATCGACCAGATCCGCCTCGAGCTCGGCTACGCGCTGTTGACGCTGATCAACGACCAGCAGGGCCATCGCCTCAGCGAGCAGATCAAGACGCTGCGCCGGCAGATCGCTTCCGATATGGGCTTCGTCACGCCCTCGGTGCGGATCCAGGACGACATGCAGCTTGCGGCCAACGGATACGTGATCCGCGTCAAGGACATCGAGGCCGGCAGCGGCGAGGTCAAGCCCGGCATGCTCATGGTGATGGATCCGCGCGGCGAGAAGATCACGATCGCCGGCGAGGAGACGACCGAGCCCACCTTCGGCCTGCCCGCCATGTGGGTGCCCGAAGCGAACCGCGAAGAGGCGGCGTTCCGCGGCTACACCGTGGTCGATGCGCCGACGGTCATCACCACGCATCTGACCGAGGTGATCAAGGAGCACATGTCCGAGCTGTTGTCGTACAGCGAGACCCAGAAGCTGCTCGACGAGCTCGACCAGGATCACCAGAAGCTCGTCGCCGACCTCGTGCCGTCGAAGATCGCGGTCAGCGGCATTCAGCGCGTATTGCAGAACCTGCTTTCCGAGCGCGTGTCGATCCGCGACCTGCCCACCGTTCTCGAGGGCATTTCCGAGGCCGTGGGCTTCACCCAGAACATCACCCTGGTCAGCGAACACGTGCGCAGCCGTCTCGCTCGCCAGCTGTGCAGCGCCAACACCGGCGCCGACGGCGTTATCCAGCTGGTAACGCTGTCGCCCGACTGGGAACAGGCCTTCGCCGACGCGGTCGTCGGTACCGGCGACGAGCGCCAGCTGTCGATGGCACCGAGCAAGCTGCAGGAGTTCATCACCGTCGTGCGCCAGACCTTCGAGCGCCACGCCATGATGGGCGAGCTGCCGGTGCTTCTGTCGAGCCCCGGCATCCGGCCGTTCGTGCGTTCCATCGTCGAGCGCTTCCGGCCGACGACGGTGGTGATGTCGCAGAACGAGATCCACCCGAAGGCCAAGATTCGCACCGTGGGACAGATCTGATGGTGCGCCGGAGCATGCCGAAATGCGCCTGAAATCGTTCACTGCGGCGAGCATGAGCGAGGCCATGCGACAGATTCGCGTCGAGTTCGGCGAGGACGCGGTGATCGTTTCGAGCCAGCGCATCATGGGTCACCAGGGCGTGCGGGTTACCGCCGCGCTCGACGACTCCGGCGAAATCCCCGTCGCCAGCGTCGAGCCGCTGGCGCCGCGCGAAATGGTGGAAGCGATCGACCGCGCGCTCAGCGACCACGGTACGCCGCGCTGGCTGGTCGAGCAGCTCACCGGCGCCGTGTGCGGTGACGAGGACGATCTCTTGACCCTGCTCGCTCACGTCCTCGCGGAGAGTTTCCGCTTCGAGCCGTTGGCAGAGGACGGCGCGGCGCGGCCGATCGCTCTCGTGGGTCCGCCCGGCGTCGGCAAGACGGTCGCCACCGCCAAGATCGCCACGCGCTGGGTTCTCGCCAAGCGACCGGTCAGGGTGATCTCGACCGACAGCTTCCGCGCCGGCGGCGTCGACCAGCTCGCCGCCCTCACCAAGATTCTGGGAATCAGGCTGTTCACCGCAGCCTCGCCGCGCGAGCTACAGGAAGTGGCGACGGCGGGCGAACCCGGCGAACTGGTTCTCGTCGACACCGCCAACGCGAACCCCTTCAGCAAGGCCGAGCTGGTGCGCCTCGCCGAGCTCACCGACAGCATCGGCGCCGAACCGCTGCTGATCCTGGCTGCGGGTGGCGACGCCGAAGAGGCGGCCGAGATCGGCGAGGTTTACAGTGCGCTCGGCGCGACCCGCATGATCGTGACCCGGCTCGACGCGGCGCGCCGCCTCGGCGGCATTCTCGCGGCGGCGAACCACGGCCGGCTGGGATTCTGCGAGGTGAGCCTCAGCCCCCACGTTTCACGCAGTCTTCACCCCATCGACCCGCAAGCGCTGGCGCGTTTGCTTCTCAGCCACCAGGCCGAACGCGAGCAGGCCGAAGAGCCCGACGAGGCATAGCAATGGCAACGAGCAGCTCTGCACGACAACAGCCCGACACGCGCCCGACCGGCGAAAACATCATCACGATCGCGTCGGGGAAAGGCGGTGTCGGCAAGACCTGGCTGGCGATCACGCTGGCCCATGCCCTGGCGCGATCGGGTCGCCGGGCGCTGCTGTTCGACGGCGACATCGGTCTCGCCAACGTCGACATCCAGCTCGGTCTGGCGCCCGAACACGACCTCGGCAGCGTCATCGCCGGCCGGCTCAGCCTGCACAGCGCGGTCACCACCTTCGCCGACGGCGGGTTCGACATCATCGCCGGGCGTTCGGGATGGGGGAGCCTCACGGCGCTGCACCCCTCGCGGCTGACCACCCTGCGCGACGACCTCATCGCCATGGCCGGCGGCTACGACGACGTGGTGGTCGACCTCGGCGCCGGCCTCGAACAGAGCGTGCGGCTGCTGACCGTGCCCGCCGGCCGCTGCCTCATCGTCACCACCGACGAGCCCACGGCGCTCACCGACGCGTACGCCTTCATGAAGATCATCCGCGCCGAACGGCCGGGCATCGACCTGCGCGTGGTGGTCAACATGGCGGCCACCCCGAAGGATGGCGAGAACACGTACAACACCCTGTGCAGGGTGTGCGAGAACTTCCTCAAGTTCACGCCGCCGCTCGCCGGGGTGGTTTGCCGCGATTCCCACGTCAAGGATGCGATCCGCAACCAGACCGCCATGCTCACCCGGCACCCGGGGAGCAGGGCGTCGAGCGACATCGAGATGCTGGCCCGGGCCTTGGCGAGAGCGAGGTAGCGCGCCATGCTGTCATCGACGGGCCGCGTGCCGCCCACG
>JAZFVR010000210.1:0-8497 GCA_036447835.1 Alphaproteobacteria bacterium
CGACGGAAACCTTTTGCGTGGTCAGCGATGCGTCGACGTAGGGGAGGCTGCGATCGTGCGCCGTATCTTCGAGGACTACGTCAAGGGCGCAAGCCCACGCGCCATCGCCATTGCGCTTAATGCGGAAGGGATCCCGAGCCCGCGTGGAGCCGGCTGGTCACCTTCGACCATCAATGGCTCCCGACAACGGGGCAGCGGGATATTGTGGAACGAAGCCTATCGCGGCTGTCTTGTCTACAACCGGGTGCGGATGATCCGCGATCCGGACACGGGTATGCGCATCTCGCGGCCCAACCCGCGTGAGGAATGGATCGTGGTCGACGCGCCGAACCTTCGCATCGTCCCCGAAGAGTTATGGGGCGCCGCCCAAGCGATCAAAAAAAGCGGTGAGAACTACCCCTCGCATGTACAACGCCGGCCAAAGCGGCTGCTCTCTGGCCTCTTGCGCTGTGGTCAATGCGGCGGGCCTTACGTCATGCGCGACGGCAGCAAGATGAGTTGCCGCGAGCACCGAGACAAAGGCATCTGCGACAACAACCGATCGATCCATTATGCCAAGATCGAGGCGCGCGTGCTCGACGGCCTGCGCCACAAGCTGCTCGCCCCCGACATGCTCGCGATCTTCGTCGGCGAATATCGCGCCGCGGCCAAGAAGCTTCGTCGCCAAGCCGCCCGGCGATCGGGTGCAGCCGCATGCGAACTGCGCGACACAGAATCGCGGATCAATCGTATTGTCGACTGCATCGCCGAGGGCACCGACACACCGGCCATGCGCGAGCGCCTAATCGTACTCGAGGACCGGCGTAAGGTGCTCAAGGACGAGATTGCCACAGCCAAGAATCCGGTGACTATAGATCTACACCCCAACCTGCCGCGCGTTTACCGCCGCATCGTCGACGACCTCAAGGCGTCGATCGAGGACAATGCGATTCGCACCGAAGCCCACGGCCTGATCCGACAACTTATCGACCGCATCGTGGTCCACCCAGGCGCGCCTGGCACTGAACCCGACGTCGAGCTCTACGGCATGTTGGCCCCCGTCCTCGCCAACGCCAGCGAGAATGGAGGCCCCCAACCCGACGATCGGTTGATAACGATGGTAGCGGAGGAGGGACTCGAACCCCCGACCCAAGGATTATGATTCCTCTGCTCTACCAGCTGAGCTACTCCGCCCCCGAAATGTACGATCGAGGTCCCGCCGGGCCGCGAAGCGGTATAGGGGTCGCGGTGGGGCGTGTCAAGCGCGCCCCCGCGGGGGCTCTCGCCGTCTTGGCTTGGCCGCGGCTCACGCCGCCCGCGCCGTGTCCTCGCGCTCGATCCAGCCGCCGCCGAGCACGCGCTCGCCCCGATACATCACGCACGCCTGACCCGGCGCGATTGCCGCCTGCGGGGCGTCGAGCACGACCTCGGCGCGGCCGCCGCCGAGCCCGCTGACGGTGGCCGGAACCGCGGCCTGCGTCGCGCGCAGCTTGACCGCGACGGCGATGGGCTCGTCGGGAAACGCGCCGTCGCCGAGCCAGTTGACCTCGCGAATCGTGAGCTTCGCGCCGGCGAGCGCCGCGCGCGGGCCGACGACCACGCGCCTTGCCGCGGGCTCGATACGCACGACGTAGAGCGGCTCGTCCCAGGCGATCCCGAGCCCGCGGCGCTGGCCGACGGTGAAACGGGCGACGCCGGCGTGGCGGCCGAGCACGCGGCCGTCGACGTGAACGATGTCGCCGGGCAGTTGCGCGCCGGGACGCAGGCGCTCGATCACCGCGGCGTAATTGCCCCGGGGCACGAAGCAGATGTCCTGGCTGTCGGGCTTGTCGGCGACGGCGAGGCCGAGACGCCGGGCGATCGCGCGGGTCTCGTCCTTGGGCGTATTGCCCAAGGGAAAGCGCACGTAAGCGAGCTGGTCGCGCGTCGTCGCGAAGAGGAAATAGCTCTGGTCGCGGCGCGGATCGGCGGCGCGGTAGAGCGCCGGCCCGTCGGCGCCGGCCTCGCGGCGCACGTAGTGGCCGGTGGCGAGCGCGTCGGCGCCGAGGTCGCGCGCGGTGGCCATGAGGTCGCGAAACTTTACCGTCTGGTTGCAGCGCACGCAGGGGATCGGCGTCTCGCCGCGCAGGTACGCATCGGCGAAGTCGTCGATCACCGCATGACGGAAGCGACGCTCGTAGTCGAGCACATAGTGGGGAATGCCGAGCGCATCGGCGACGCGCCGCGCATCGTGGATGTCGCGTCCGGCGCAGCACGCGCCCTTGCGCCCGACCGCCGCGCCGTGGTCGTAGAGCTGCAGCGTCGCGCCGACGACGTCGAACCCCTGTCCGACCAGGAGCGCCGCCGTGACCGACGAATCGACGCCGCCCGACATGGCGACGACGACGCGGGTCCGCTTCGCGGGCTTGTCGATACCGAGCGCGTTCATGCCCGGGAATATAGGCTTTCGCGCTCAGTGCGCAAGCGCGGGCGCACCTCAGTCGAGCAGCAAGTTGCGCGTCTCGGCGGGAAGCGCGACGGTGAGGTCGTCGAGCTCCTCGGTGATGATGATCTGGCAGCCGAGCCGCGAGGTTTTGGTGAGGCCGAAGGCGAGATCGAGCATGTCCTCCTCGTCCTCGCTCACCTCGCCGAGGCGCTCGTAGTCGTCGGCTTCGACGACGACGTGGCAGGTCGAGCACGCGAGCGACCCTTCGCACGCCCCCTCGATGTCGATATCATTGCGATGCGCGATCTCGAGAACCGAGAGCCCGATCGGGGCCTCGACCTCGTGGCGGGTGCCGTCGGGGTCGACGAACGTCATCTTGGGCATGTTCGCGAACTCCGTCGGCTCGGTGTCGAGTGAGGCGCGATCGCCCCGCCGGCAGCCGCGCTAGCGTCACATAGCGCGGACGCCCGGCCGAGTCCATCCCCCGGGAGACGAGGGCCATCGCCGCAGGTCGCGACCTACGCAGTCTCGCGCGCCGCCCCCGTTTGCCGCAGGCGCGCTACCTGCTCGGCCACCGTCTGGGCGGCATAGTCGACCTCGGCCTCGGTGGTGAAGCGGCCGATGCCGAAGCGGATCGACGAATCGGCGCGCGCATCGTCGAGGCCGAGGGCGCGCAGCACGTAGGACGGCTCGACCGCGGCCGAGGTACACGCCGATCCCGACGAAACCGCGAGATCGGCGAGCGCGGCCAGCAGCGACTGGCTGTCGAGTCCGGCGAAGCTCAGGTTCAGGTTGCCGGGAACCCGGTGCTCGGCGTCGCCGTTGAGGGATGCGTCCGGCACCCGCTCGACGATGGCGCGATGGAGGCGGTCGCGCAGGCCGCCGATGCGCGCGGCCTCGTCCGCCAGCTCGCGGCGGGCGATGGCGCAGGCCTCGCCAAGGCCGACGCACAGCGGCGCCGGCAGCGTGCCCGAGCGCATGCCCCGCTCCTGGCCGCCGCCGTCGATGAGCGGCTCGAGCCGCACCCGCGGCCGGCGGCGCACGTAGAGCACGCCGACGCCCTTGGGCGCGTAGAGCTTGTGGCCCGAAATGCTCATCAGGTCGATGTTCATGGCCTCGACGTCGAGCGGGATCTTGGCCACCGCCTGGGCGTTGTCGGAGTGGAAGAACGCGCCGCGCTCGCGGCAGATGGCGCCGATCTCGGCGAGCGGCTGGATGACGCCGATCTCGTTGTTGACCCCCATGATCGAGACCAGCAACGTCTTGTCGCCGACCGCGTCGCGGACCGCGCCGAGATCGACGAGCCCGTCGGCCTGCACCGGCAGGAAGGTGACGGCAAAGCCGTCGCGCTCGAGGCGGCGGCAGGTCTCGATCACGCACTTGTGCTCGGTGGCGAGGGTGACGATGTGGTCGCGCCTGCCCGGGTACTTGTCGGCGTAGAAGCGGGCGACGCCCTTGAGCGCGAGGTTGTTCGATTCGGTGGCGCCCGAGGTGAAGATCACCTCGCGCGCATCGGCGCCGATGAGCGCGGCGATTTCGGCCCGCGCGCGCTCGACCGCCTCAGCGGCCTCGACGCCGTAGGAATGGCTGATCGAGTGCGGATTGCCGAACTTTTCCGTGAAATAGGGCAGCATCGCCTCGACCACGCGCGGGTCCACCGGCGTCGTCGCCTGGTAGTCGAGGTAGATCGGAAGCTTGATGTTGGCGCCGCCGGAGCGACGCGGATTCCCGCCCATGATGTGGCCTCATGCCGCTGGTGACGGCGCGTCGTCGCGCGCCGCGCTTGCCCTCGTGCGAGCATAGAGAGCGCCCCACGCCTCGACCAGCCTTTCGACGTCGTCGCCGGTGCTGCACCAGCCGAGGCTGACGCGGATCGCCGAGCCGGCCTCGTCCTCGCCCGCGCCCATCGCACCGAGGACGTGCGAGGTGCTGACCTTGCCCGACGAGCACGCGGCGCCGGCGCTCACCGCCACCCCGGCAAGATCGAGCGCCATCACCTGGGTCTCGCTCGCCACCCCCGGCATGGTCAGGCACGTTGTGTTGGGCAGGCGCCCGGCCGCGGCCCCGAAGACCCTGGCGTCGGGAGCGATGGCGACGAGCCGCCGCTCGACCTCGTCGCGCAGTTCCGCGAGGCGCCCGGCCGCGGCAAGGTCGTCGGCCGCAAGCGCGCAGGCGACGCCGAAACCGACGATGCCGGCGACGTTCTCGGTGCCGGCGCGGCGCCCGCTCTCCTGACGGCCGCCGCAGACCAGCGGCTCGAGCGCGACGCGCTCGCGCACGACCAGCGCGCCGACGCCCTGCGGGCCGCCCAGCTTGTGCGCCGACAAGCTCGCGAGGTCGGCGTCGAGAGCGGCGACGTCGACGGGGATCTTCCCCGCCCCCTGCACCGCGTCGCAGTGGAACAGCGCCCCGTGGGCGTGGGCCAGCGCCGCCACCTCGACCGCGGGCTCGATGACGCCGGTCTCGTTGTTGGCCAGCATCACCGACACCACGGCCGGCGTATCGTCCGATGCGAGCGCCGATGCGAGCGCCGCCAGATCGACGACGCCGTCACCGTCGACGGGCACCCGTGTTGCTTCGGGGGCGGCGCGCAGCACCGAATCGTGCTCGATCGCCGAGACGATCAGCCGCCTGCGCCCGCAGCCCTTGAGCGCGAGGTTGTTGGCCTCGGTGCCGCCGCCGGTGAAGACGACGTCGGCGGGCGCCGCGCCGACGAGCGCCGCCACCTGCGCGCGCGCGTCCTCGACCGCGCGCCGCGCCAGCCGCCCGAAGCGATGCACCGACGAGGGATTGCCCGGACTCGCGCGCATCTCGGCCATGGCGGCGGCGACCGCCGGCTTGAGAGGCGCTCCTGCGTTATAATCGAGGTAGCATTCGAGTCGCGTCACCGGATGACCCGCAACCCCCCGATGTCGTCACTCGAGCCGTCGTCGCGAAAAATCCGTCCCGTGCGCGGCACGCGCTTGGCGCAGACGTCTTCGAGCGAAACCGAGTTGAGGAAGAGATAGATCTGGTTGCCGAGCGCCTCCCACAGGTCGTGGGTGAGGCACCGGGTCCTGTTGCCGCTGCAGCCGATCGGCGAGCCGGGCTGGCAGCGCGTCGCCTGAATCGGTTCATCGACGGCGACCATGATGTCGGCGATAGGGATATCGCCCGACGGCCGCGCGAGCAGATACCCGCCGCCGGGGCCGCGCACGCTCTTGACGAGTTTGTTGCGGCGCAGCTTGCCGAAGAGCTGCTCGAGATAGGACAGCGAGATTTCCTGTCGCTGGGCGATCTCGGCGAGCGACAGCGGGCTGCCATCGCTGTAATTGGCTAGGTCCGCCATGGCCATGACGGCGTAACGTCCTTTGGTACTGAGCTTCACGACGTATTACCTCGTTCAAACGGTCGGCGGTGTCTTCTCGTCGGCATCGACATCTTCCTCGAAACTATCGGGCGCCACCCTCGCCAGCCGATCGAGCTGGCGCTCGAGATCCTCGATGCGGGTGGAAAGCCTGCCCACGTGGTCGAGCAAACCGTCGATGGACTTGCTCACCGGGTCGGGAATGTCCGGCGACGGCGTGCCGTAGGCGGCGAATCGCTGCGGCTGGGTCTTGTCGCGGCCGCCGACCACGCGCCCCGGGATGCCGACCATCGTCACACCGGCGGGAACATCCTTGACGACGACGGCATTCGCACCGACGCGGGCGCCGGCGCCGACGGTGATCGGCCCGAGAATCTGGGCGCCCGAGCCGACGATCACCCCGTCCTCGATGGTCGGATGGCGCTTCTGGTCGACCTGCGATTCGGCGTCGACCGCCGGCGCGATGCCGCCCAGGGTGACGTCGTGGTAAAGGGTGACGTCATCACCGATCTCGGCGGTCTCGCCGATCACCACGCCCATGCCGTGGTCGATGAAGAAGCGCTCACCGATGCGCGCGCCGGGATGGATCTCGATCCCAGTCAGCATACGGCCGACGTGCGAGACGAAGCGCCCCAACAGTCGCCAGCGGCGTTCCCACAAGGCGTGTGAGAGCCGATACAGTTGCAGCGCGTGAAATCCGGGGTAGCAAAGGACGACCTCGATTCGCGATCGCACCGCCGGGTCGCGCTCGAACACGACATCGATCTCTGCTCCAATCCTCTTGAACATGGTCATTCCTGCCGGCTACTATATAGGCCACGAGCCGATTGGTTTACCCAAAATATAGCGGAGACTTATCCGATCGGTCAGAATACTTGCTCTGTCGATCAGTTAGAGTCCCCGAATAATTTAGTCAAGCATAGCCCGAGCAATTTCCCAAATGAAACGAAAAAGACCAAGCTGCCAAGTCGGGTATTCCGCGTCTGCGCCGATCCACCTGGGAACGTTCCGGGTACGGCGACCTATACCATGAGGTAGATCGGTGCCAGAGGTTTTTGTCAACGGGCCCGAGGGTCGCCTCGAGGGCCGCTACCGCCCGGGCGGCAGGCCCGACTCGCCGATCGCGCTGGTCCTCCACCCTCACCCCCAGTACGGGGGCACGATGAACAACAAGGTGGTCTACACGCTGTACCAGGCCTTCGGGCGCTACGGCTTCTCGGTCATGCGCTTCAACTTCCGCGGGGTGGGGCGCAGCCAGGGCCAGTTCGACAACGGCCAGGGAGAGTTGAGCGACGCCGCTTCGGCGCTCGACTGGTTGCAGAACTTCAATCCCAACGCGGCGGGCTGCTGGATCGGCGGTTTCTCGTTCGGGGCGTGGATCGCCATGCAGGTGCTGATGCGGCGACCCGAGATCGACGCCTTCATCTCGGTGGCGCCGCCGGCCAATATGTTCGATTTCACTTTCCTCGCGCCGTGCCCTTCGTCGGGGCTGATCCTCCACGGCAATTGCGACGAGCTGGTGCCCGAGCCGGCGGTCGCCAAGCTCGTCGAAAAACTCGCCCACCAGCGCGGCATCACCGTCGATTACCGGGTCATCGACGGCGCCAACCACTTCTTCCACGACCGCATCGACGAGTTCACCGAGCACGTATGGGACTATCTGTCGCTGCGCCTTTCCATGCGCCCGGGGGCTTAGCGCCCGCCCGCCGCGCCCGGTTCGCGGTCGGGCCCAAGGTCGTGACGATAGAGCGCGCCGCCGGCGAGCGGACGCGGCGCACCCGTGGTCTCGGGCAGGGTGATCGCCAGCCCCTTCAGCGCACGTACGGCGAGATACGCGAACGCCTGGGCCTCGAGCGCATCGCCCTGCCAACGGACCGCCTCGACCGCCTCGACGGGCACGGCGAGCACTTTCCGCAGATTGTCCATAAGGATAGGGTTATGACGGCCGCCGCCGGTGACGAGCCAACGCTTCGGCGGCGCGGGCAGGTGCGCACACGCCTTGCCCACCGCGGTCGCCGAGAAGGCCGCGAGTGTCGCCGCGCCGTCGGCGGGCGACAGCTCCTCGACCGTCCCGGCGAAGCTGTCGCGATCGAGCGACTTCGGCGGTGGCCGCTCGAAGTAGGGATGCACGAGCAGGCGCGCGAGCACGCCGCTATCGACCGCACCGGTACGGGCGAGCGCCCCCTCGGCGTCGAACGGCGCGCCGGTATGGCGCCGCACCCAGTCGTCGAGCAAGGCGTTGCCGGGGCCGGTGTCGAAGGCGCAGAGCGCCCCATCGGCGCCGAGCCAGGTGACGTTGGCGACGCCGCCGAGGTTGAGCACCGCGAGCGGGCGCTCAAGCCCGGACGCCAGCGCCGCGTGGTAGAGCGAGGCGAGTGGCGCGCCCTCGCCGCCGGCGGCGACGTCGCGGCTGCGGAAGTCGCAGACCACGTCGATCCCGGTGAGCTCGGCGAGCAGCGCGCCGTCGCCGATCTGCCACGTCAAACCCTCGTCGGGACGATGGGCGATGGTGTGGCCGTGGAAGCCGATCACGTCGACCTCCCCGGCCGCTATTCCGGCGCGACCGAGAAGAGCGGCGACGGCGGCGGCGTGGGCGCGCGTCACGTCTCGCGCGACGGCGGCGACGTCGCCCCGGCCACCGAGCGTCTCGTGCAGACGCGCGCGCAGCTCGGGCTCGTAATCGCGCGTAAGCCAGGCATCGGGCCGCACCGCGGCGCGCCCGTCGGTGCGCAGGAGCGCCGCGTCGA
>JAZFVR010000211.1:0-6262 GCA_036447835.1 Alphaproteobacteria bacterium
TCGAGAGCCCAACCCGACGATGTCGGCTTGTGACCCGGGCTGTGTCAAAACTATCTTCGGACGTTTCATGGGGAATGTTCACCAATTCATCGAATTCTTACAGTCAATTAAATCAACGGCTTAGAAACCCGCACTTTGGGAAATTGGACAAGATTACCCCGACATCTGGGTTCGCCGGGGGTTTCACACCCGCCCTCGCTGGTCAAGCTCGTCGCCTATCGCGGCGGCGCCCCGGAATTCATGCTGACCCATTGCAAACCACTGCGAACGACGTTGAAGCCGGACGGACCAAGGTCGGGATCGGCGGCGTGTTCTCGCTCGATCAGATCGCCGAGGCACACCGCCTAATGGAGAGCGACGCGGCCAGCGGAAAGATCGTCGCCACCGCCTGAATCGACCGGCTTCCAACGACAAGGAGCGAAGCAATGTCTACGATGAAAGCAGTGATGATACGCGAGGCGGGCGGCCCCGAGGTTCTCATCCTCGAAGACCGCCCGATCCCCACCCCGAAACCCGGTTGGGTTCTGATCCGCGTGAGGGCCTTTGGGTTGAACCGGTCCGAGCTGTTCACCCGGCAAGGGCATTCGCCCAACGTGCGGTTCCCGCGAATTCTCGGCATCGAAGCGGTCGGCGAAGTCGTCGGGGCGCCAAACGGCGAGTTCGCCCCCGGCGACAAAGTCGCCACCGCCATGGGCGGAATGGGCCGCGCGTTCGACGGCGGGTATGCCGAATATACACTTGTTCCAGCATCCCAAGTGCAGAAGATCGAGACCGGGCTCGACTGGGCCACGCTCGGCGCATTGCCGGAGATGGTGCAAACGGCCCACGGGTCGCTGCATACGTCACTTCGCCTAGAGGCTGGGCAAACGCTGTTGATCCGGGGCGGGACGACGTCGGTCGGGCTGGCGGCCGCAATTCTGGCCAAGAAGCTCGGTGCTACCGTGATCGCCACGACCCGCAACCCGGAACGCGAAGCGATGCTGATCGATAACGGCGCCGATCACGTGATCATCGATGACGGCGAGATCGCGGGCGCGGCGCGTGGGTTGTTGCCTAAAGGTGCCGACCGCGTGCTGGAGCTGGTCGGAACAACGACCCTTCTGGACTCGCTCAAGGCCGTCGGCCGGGGTGGCGCCGTCTGCATGACCGGCATGGTCGGTGGCCGCTGGGAGTTCGAACGCTTCAGCCCAATGGACGCCATCCCTACCGCCGTAAGCCTGACCACTTACGCCGGCGGCGCGGAGGACTTCATGGCCACCCCGCTTCAGGACTTCATCGACCAGCTGGAGAGCGCTGGGGCCAACGCGCCAATCGGAATGGTGTTCGCAATCGATGAGATCATCGAAGCGCACAGGGCGATGGAGGATAACCGGGCGGGCGGGAAGATCGTAGTGACCGCGTAAAATCGGCAGCGCTGGCAAGAATTCACGAAGGGTGCGGACGGGGCGCATTTAACCACAGCCCGTGACCATTACTCGGACAGGCTCCTAGCGGCGGCGACGGCCCGCCCGGCCCTTGAGCGCGGCGTCGAGCGCCTTGCGTGCCCAGGCGGCGAGATCGTCGGCGTCGTCGATGACCTCGGCCGGCACCTCGTAGTAGGAGAGCGCGACGCGCTTGCCCGCGCGCATGTAGGTGAACGGCGCCGCCCCGGCGGCCTCGAAGTCGGCCAGGTTGCGTTCGTCGACTTTGAAATAGAGGGTGTCGGCGGCGAAGATGGCGAACATCGTGCCGTCGCGGAAGAGGCCGTGGCCGCCGAACATGCGCCTCGCCGCGACACCGCCGACCGGCCCGAGCTGGTCGACGACGTAATCGAGGAATTCGCTCGCCTGCGCCACCCCGCCACCGTGGCGCGGCGGCTACTTCTTGCGAAAGGCGTCCAGGGCCACCACCTTCCCGTTGCCCTCGAAGGCCAGCGCTTCGTCGATGGGCTCCTCGCCTATCGCCGGCGGCGTCTCGCGTCGCCCGGGCGCTTCGACCCGCGCGCTCGTGCGGCCGCCGATGGCGCGCGCGTCGGTGGGGTCGAACTGCAGGCCGAACTTGGCGCCGGGGTCGGCGTAGGCGCTCACCGCCGCGAAGGGAATCGTCAGCCGCTGGCGCACCCCGTTGAAGCTGAGCGTGACCGAGAACTGCTTGTCGCTCACCTCGAGGTTCCAGTACTGGTGCTGGAGCACGACGGTCAGCTCGTTGGGGTAAAGCTCCTTGAGCTCGTCGCTGATGCCGACGCCCGCATGGCCGGTGCGGAACGAGATGTAGAAATGATGGTCGCCTGGAAGGCCCTTGTCGGCGGCCCGCCGCAGCGCCACCACCATGACACTGCGCAGCGCGCTATCGACGAGCTTGTCGTAACGCATGTGATCCTTCCCCATGAAGCCCCTCTTTGTTTTTTTGTGTGCTCCCGTCGGCGCCACGGGCGCCGAGTGGGGGGCTTCTGTTGCCCGGTGCCCCCCGAACCGCGCTTACCTATGATTAGGCAGCGATTGCCAACTCGTGGTTGTCATTGGCACTTCTAGGTTGGCCCGATAACGGTGGTACCATGCCGGGCAAAAACCGCTCCTTTACCACGCACGTCGATCCTGTTTCGCCCCCATAGGGTGCCGCGGGCCCACGCTACCCGCGGCGAAACTGGTGGAGGCGCCGGGTACTGCCCCCGGGTCCGCTACGCTTATTCCAAGCGGCGTTTATCGCCATAGTCGGCCGAAGCCGACACCCTGAATATACGCCCTTTCGGGCTCCGTGAAAAGGCGCTCGGGCGGCGGGTCCGGGTGTCTGGCGCCGCGACCGGCAACCGGCTAAAGTGCGCCCCGGCCGTTAACCAATGGAACGCCAGGGTTTCCCATGCGTCTGACCCCCGAGCAAGAGGCCGAGATCGAGGCCAGCCGGGCCGAGGCCACGCCGACGCGGCGCGCCGTGGCTCCCGGGCTCGAGGAGATCCTCTACCAGCCCATTGCCGTGCTCGACCACGGCTTCGTCCGCGTCATCGACTACATGGGCAACGACGATGCGGTGGTGCAGGCGGCGCGCGTCTCCTACGGCCGCGGCACCCGGAAGCTGCGCGAGGACCGCGGGCTGATCCGCTATCTCCTGCGCCACCGGCACACGACGCCGTTCGAGATGTGCGAGATCAAGTACCACGTCAAGCTGCCCATCTTCGTGGCGCGGCAGTGGATCCGCCACCGCACCGCCAACGTCAACGAGTACTCGGCGCGCTACTCGATCCTCGACCGCGAGTTCTACGTGCCGGCGCCCGAGCACCTCGGCACCCAGTCGGCGGCCAACCGCCAGGGGCGCGGCGAGGTGCTCGAGGGCGACGAGGCGCGGCGCGTGCTCGATCTCCTGCGCGCCGACGCCGAGCGCGTCTACGACGATTACGTCGAGATGCTCAACGAGGACGAGGAGGGCAACGTCGTCGAACCGAGCCGCGCAGGCCTCGCGCGCGAGCTCGCGCGCATGAACCTGAGCCTCAACTTCTATACCCAGTGGTACTGGAAGATCGACCTGCACAACCTCATGCACTTCCTCTCCTTGCGCGCCGACGACCACGCGCAATACGAGATCAGGGCCTACGCCGAGGCGATGATCGAGACGCTCGAGAAATGGGTGCCGCTCGCTCACGAGGCGTTCACCGACTACCGCACCGGCGGCGTCGAGCTCTCGGCGCCGGGCCTCGCGGTGGTCAGGCGCCTCGCCGCCGGCGAGCAGGTCGGCCAGGAGGAAAGCGGGCTCTTGAAGCGCGAGTGGCGCGAGCTGATGGCGGTGCTGGGGCGCGACGAGTAGCGCGCGGCGGCGCTCAGAACAGGTAGCGCTCGAAACTGTTGAACGGTGGTTCGGCGGTCGAGAGCAGGGTCTCGACGTAGATGATTTCGAACCCGGCGCGCAGCAGGGGCGCGAGGCCGGGGTGGGGCCCGACCAAATTGATCTGGACGATTTCGGCGCGCGCGCAGGCCCAGGCCACCGCCGCGACGACGCAGGCCGCGGCGTCTTCGTTGCGCCGCGTGCCCAGGGGTCCGATGGTCAGGGCGTCGGGGTGCCACAGCGATTCGTCGTCGCGCATCTGCGCGCAGGCGAAACCTATACGCTCGCCGCCCCGCGCGAACCACAGCGGCAGGGCGGCGCGTTGGTCGAGGAAATGGGCGTGATCCGCCCCGTCGAAAAACCCGCCAATCTCGCCGTGCCAGCGCTGGAACTCGGCGTCGTCCGCGCCGGCCTCGACGATCTCGATGCCGGGCTCGGGCGCGAGGCGGAGCGTATCGGCCCGGCCGCGCAGGTCGTAGCGCGGCCACTTGGGGCGCATCCCGGCCTGTATGTAGAGCGACTGCGCCCGCGGGTCCGCCGAGGCCACGGTCCAGAACTCGCGGCCGTCCTTCGGCGTAACACGCCCGAGCAGGCGTTTGCCCACGCCGCGCGACTGGTTGTCGGGGCTGACGAACAACTCGGCAAGATAGACGATATCATCCCGGGCGAGCGTCGCCGTGAAGCCCGCCATCCGGCCGCCACACTCGGCGACCCATAATTCGCCGTGCTCGAGTTCGTGGCGGAAGATGGCGGGCGACGGGTGGTACGGCGGCGGCTCGGACTGCTCGGCAAGCTCGTTCTCGAGCCAGATCCGGCGAACCTCCCCGAGATCGGCCAAAGTGGCGCGGCGTATTCCGATTCGGCCTTCCGCGCCCACTCCGAGACCGCTACTGGATGACGATCTTGGGTGCCGTGCGGCCGCCGGCGCCGAGCGCCGCGTCGATCTTCTCGCCGACGCGCGCGGCGATGCGCACGAAGGCCTGCGCCTGCGGGCTGTCGGGCTGCGAGACGACGATCGGCTGGCCGCTGTCGGAGGTCTCGCGGATGGCGATATGGAGCGGCACCTCGCCGAGGAACTCGGTCCCCAGCTTCTCGGCCTCGCGCCGCGCCCCGCCGTGGGAGAAGATCTCGGACCTGTGCCCGCACTCGGGGCACTCGAAGTAGCTCATGTTCTCGATGATGCCGAACACCGGCACGTCGACCTTGCGGAACATGTTGAGCCCCTTGCGCGCGTCCAAGAGCGCGATGTCCTGCGGCGTCGAGACGATCACCGCGCCGGTGAGCGGCACCCGCTGGGCGAGGGTGAGCTGGGCGTCGCCGGTGCCCGGCGGCAAATCGACGACGAGCACGTCGAGCTCGCCCCAGTCGACGTCGCGCAGCATCTGCTCGATGGCGCTCATCACCATCGGCCCGCGCCAGATCATCGGCGTATCCTCGTCGACGAGGAAGCCCATCGACATGCACTTGACGCCGTAGTTCTCCATCGGCTTGAGCAGCCGCCCATCGGGCGAGTTGGGACGCCCGCTGATGCCGAGCATGCGCGGCATCGACGGCCCGTAGATGTCGGAATCGAGCACGCCGACGGCGCGGCCCGCCGCGGCCAGCGCCAGCGCCAGGTTGACCGTGGTGGTCGATTTGCCGACGCCGCCCTTGCCCGAGGCGATGGCGACGATCGAGCGTATGCCGGGAATCAGCGCCTGGGCGTCCGTGCCGCCGGCGGGCGCGGCGCGCGGTTGCGCCTGGGGCTCGGGCGCCGGCTCCGCGCGGTGGGCGGTGAGCACGACGGTCACCGAGGTGACGCCGGAGAGCGCCTCGACGATCTGCTCGCAGGCCTTGCGCAGGGGCTCCTTGTGCTCGCCTTCCTTGGGGTCGACCTCGAGCGCGAAGCCGACATTGCCGCCCTTGACCACGAGGCCCGAGATCATACCGAGACCCACGACGTCCTTGCCGCGGTCGGTATCGACGACGCGCTTCAACGCGTCGAGAACCTGTTCCTCGCTCACTCCCGCCATGGGCGAAATCTCCCTGCTTCAATGCCTTGACGCGCTCGGCGTGCCGGCGACGACTGTATCCGCTTCGCCCAGGCCTCGCGACAACCGGGCGACGGCCGGAAAACTCCGGTCATGATTCGTTGCACCTTGCCCTCGGCTGTCATATAAGGCGGGTGCGAAAGGCAACCAAGCCCGCATCGGTGGGCTCACAACAAGTGGAGCTCGTTCATGCCGTGGAGTAGCCAAGGCGGCGGTGGCGGCCAGGGGCCGTGGGGACGCGGCGGCCCGGGCGGCCAGCAGCCGCCCGACCTCGAAGAGCTTCTGCGCAAGGGCCAGGACCGCATACGCCGGTTTATTCCCGGCGGCGTCGGCGGCGCGCGCGGGCTTGTCCTCATCATCGCGCTCCTGCTCGCCGTGTGGCTCGGCAGCGGCTTCTACCGCGTGCAGCCCGACGAGCAGGGCGTCGAGTTGGTGTTCGG
>JAZFVR010000212.1:0-2925 GCA_036447835.1 Alphaproteobacteria bacterium
CCGGTGGTGTTCCTGCTGGCGCCGATACTGACCTTCATGCTCAGCCTCGTCGCCTGGGCGGTGATCCCCTTCGGCGACGGCCTGGTGCTCGCCGACATCAACGTCGGCATCCTCTATCTCTTCGCGATCTCGTCGCTCGGCGTCTACGGCATCATCATGGCGGGCTGGGCGAGCAACTCGCGCTACGCCTTCCTCGGCGCGCTGCGCTCGGCGGCGCAGATGGTGTCTTACGAGGTGTCGATGGGCTTCGTCATCATCACCGTGCTGGTGTGCGTCGGCTCGCTCCGGCTCACCGACATCGTGCTGGCGCAGAAGGACCTGTGGTTCTTCATCCCGCTGTTCCCGGTGTTCATCATCTTCTTCATCTCGACGCTCGCCGAGACCAACCGCGCGCCGTTCGACATGCCCGAGGCCGAGGCCGAGCTCGTCGCCGGCTACAACGTCGAATACTCGTCGATGACCTTCGCGCTGTTCTTCCTCGGCGAGTACGCCAACATGATCCTGATGGCCGGCCTGACCACGGTGCTGTTCCTCGGCGGTTGGCTGCCGCCGTTCGACGTGGCGCCGCTCAACTGGATTCCGGGGCCGATCTGGTTCGCGGGCAAGGTGGCGTTCGTGCTGTTCTTCTTCCTGTGGGTGCGGGCGACCTTCCCGCGCTACCGTTACGACCAGCTCATGCGCTTGGGGTGGAAAGTGTTCCTGCCGCTTTCGCTGCTCGCCGTTGTCGGCTATTCGGGCGCGCTGGTCGCCTTCGGCTGGGTGCCGCAATGAGCCCCCGGCGCGCCAGTCGCCGCACGCCGCTCGCCGGCGAAGCACAGGGGGGAGACTAGACGATGGCTTTCCTCGATCGCACCGCGCGCGCGCTGCTGCTCGTTGAGCTCGTTTCGGGCATGGCGGTGACGCTGCGCTACTTCTTCCGCCGCAAGGTCACCATCAACTACCCGCACGAGAAGGGGCCGCTCAGCCCACGCTTCCGCGGCGAGCACGCGCTCAGGCGCTATCCGAACGGCGAGGAGCGCTGCATTGCCTGCAAGCTGTGCGAGGCGGTGTGCCCGGCGCAGGCGATCACCATCGAGGCCGAGCCGCGCGAGGACGGCAGCCGGCGCACGACGCGCTACGACATCGACATGACCAAATGCATCTACTGCGGTTTCTGCGAGGAGGCGTGCCCGGTAGACGCCATCGTCGAGGGGCCCAACTTCGAATACGCCACCGAGACGCACGAGGAGCTGCTCTACGACAAGGAGAAGCTGCTCGCCAACGGCGACCGCTGGGAAGCCGAGATCGCCGCCAACCTCGAGGCCGATGCGCCGTATCGCTGACCATGGAGTTTGATTTTTTTTGCATCCCCCCTCACCCTCCCGCCGCGCGGGTCCCTCCCTCTCCCCCTTGGCAAGGGAAGAGGGCAGGGCGAGGGGATGCATTGTGAGAACAACATTGCGGTCCCGGCGTTGGGTCTGGGGCGACTGTAAGCGGAGAGCAGGGAACTACAACGTGGGCACGACTGCCGCAACTCGAGAGCGAAGGCGCGCGCGATGATCATCGCGACGCTCGCCTTCTATCTCTTCGCAGGCGTCACCGTCGGCGCCGCGGTGATGGTCATCGCCGCGCGCAATCCCGTGCATTCGGTGCTGTTCCTCATCCTCGCCTTCTTCAGCTCGGCCGGGCTTTTCGTGCTCATGGGCGCCGAATTCCTGGCGATGATCCTCGTCGTCGTCTACGTAGGCGCGGTCGCGGTGCTGTTCTTGTTCGTCGTCATGATGCTCGACATCAACGTCGTCGCGCTGCGCGAGGGGTTTCTCCAGTATCTACCCACCGGCGGGCTCATCGGCCTCGTGCTCCTGGTCGAGCTGGTGATGGTCGTCGGCGGCTGGCGCCTTGCGCCCGAGCAGGCGGCGCCCGCGGCGACGCCGGCGCCGGGCGACGTCAGCAACACCGAGGCGCTCGGGGCCGTGCTCTACACCGACTACGTCTATCTGTTCCAGGCCGCGGGTCTGGTGCTGCTCGTCGCCATGATCGGCTCGATCGTGCTCACGCACCGGGTACGCGGAGGCGTCAGGAAGCAGCGCATCGCCCACCAGGTCGGGCGCCGGCGCGAGGAGGCGGTCGAGCTCAGGAAGGTGCAGACGGGGGAGGGGGTGTGATGGAGATCGGCCTCGCCCACTATCTCACGGTCGCCGCGATCCTGTTCGCGCTCGGCATCTTCGGCATCTTCCTCAACCGCAAGAACATCATCATCATCCTGATGTCGATCGAGCTCATGCTGCTCGCCGTCAACATCAACCTGGTGGCGTTCTCGACCGCGCTCGGCGACCTCGTCGGCCAGGTATTCGCGATGTTCGTGCTCACCGTGGCGGCCGCCGAGGCCGCTATCGGCCTCGCCATCCTCGTCGTTTACTTCCGCAACCGCGGCTCGATCGCGGTCGAGGACGTCAACTTGATGAAGGGCTAGTCAGTTGCGCCCGGCATTCCGCGCCAGGGTCCTCGTCCTTCGACAGGTTCAGGACGAGGCCCGAGATATTGGCGGCAATATGATATCGGTGGCATTGAAAGTCCTCATGCTGAGCTTGTCGAAGCATGAAGGCGGCGGCTCGGCTTCGCGCCCGCCGCTGTCGGAGGGCTAGCGGCTTGTTCTACGTCGCCTCGATCTTTTCGCCCCTCGTCGGCGCGCTGATCGCCGGCTTCTTCGGCCGGGCGCTGGGACACCGCGCCTCGGCGATCGTTTGCTGCGTCTTGCTCGCCGTTGGGGCGCTGTCGTCGTGGGTGGTCTTCTACGAGGTGGTGTTCCTCGGCGAGGCGCACGACATCGAGCTCTTTATCTGGATCGATTCGGGCGCCTTCGAGGTCTCCTGGGCGCTGCGCTTCGACGTGCTCACTGCGGTGATGGTGTTCGTCGTCACCACCGTCTCGTGCATCATCCACGTC
>JAZFVR010000213.1:0-6474 GCA_036447835.1 Alphaproteobacteria bacterium
TACGCCGAAACAGCGTGTCGCATGGTCCCTGTGCGACGATAGCGCCTTTTCGCGCGAAGCACCATCGCACGCCGGTTCAGCAACAGCTCATTCGGGCCTCGCGCGGGCGACCCTATCCGGCCGCGCCCTGCTTCGCCCCCGCCTTGTCCTCGAAGATCACGTAGTACTTGCGGGTGGTCTCGGGCATGTGCCGGGTGCACTTCGTTGCCTTCGGGATTACGGAGCAGTCGCCGGCGCGAAACGTCTCGGCCTCGCCGCCGTCGTCGGTGCGCTGCGGCTAACGGTCGCGGCAGAGTGCGGCGAGGAGCTCGAGTTCGCGCGAGGTGAGCCTGCGGTCGTCGAAGTAGACGTCGCCGTCGCTCAAGGTGACCGTGCCGACGCGCGCGTCCGCCGCGAAACGGTGGATCTTGCCGCCCGCTGCCTTGAATTGCGTCTCGTCGCCGGGAATGCCGGGGACCGCGCGCAAGGGGATTGCAATGCCGCCGCCGTCGTCGGTGCCGTCGAGATCGAGACGGCCGCCGTCGTCGAGATCGGCGGGAGCGACCGCGCGCCCGCGGGCGTCGACGCCCGCCTCGTAGGCGACGTCGGCGTCGGGAACGTGGGCGACGACGCGTGCGCAGTCGCCCGCGGAGATGACGATCGATTCCTGCGTCGTCGCCGCAAATGCAGCGAAAACGGCAACCAGCGCGCCCATCCATACTCCACGTGTCGTAGAAACAGCCTACCCATCCGGAGTAGACGAAGCTTTACGGCGTCGAAACTCGCGCGAAACCTTGAAAAATGCGGGTGACGCGTCGGTCTCAATCCCTTATAGTGCGCGGCATAGAAGCGCGGTCAGAGAACCGCGCCGCCCAAGTTGGGGAGGAGACGTTCTTCGGAACGTCGACCTGACAGATGCATCAAAGGCGGCCGGGTCGGCCGGTCCGCGCCGCCAAATCCTCGGGCAAGGCCCGCGCCGGGCCTTGCTTTCTTTATGCGCTTGCCGCCCCTTCTGCGATCGTATCCGGCGACACCCCCATCCACGGCGGCGCCAGCGCCGCGATGCGCGCGAACACCGGGCAGGTCTCGTCGTGCGCGCCGGGAAGATAGCCGGTGCTCATGAGGAACTCGTTCACGATCTCGGGCCCGGTGAAGCGGAACGTGGCGCGGAACAGCCTGACCCATTCGTACTTCGGCCGCGGGTGGTGGGCGTCGAGCCAGGCGGCGAATCCGTCATGGCTGCCGCGCATCTCGACCAGGCGCCGGGCGTTCACGATCGCCGCGTCGACCTTGAGCCGGTTGCGGATGATGCCGGCGTCGGCGAGCAGGCGGCCACGGTCGGCATCGCCGAAGGCGGCGACGGCGTCGACGGCGAAGCCGGCGTAGGCCGCGCGGAAGGCGTCGCGTTTCTTGAGCACGGTGAGCCACGACAGCCCCGCCTGGTTGATCTCGAGCACCAGGCGCTCGAACAGCGCCGCCTCGTCGGCGAGCGGAAAGCCGTACTCGCCGTCGTGGTAGGGGCCGTGCCAGGGGTGGCCCGGCGCCGAGAGGCAGTAGCTCACGGCTGCCCGACCAGCTCGCGGAAGGCGATGACGTCGTACTCGACCGCGGCGACGACGAGCGCGGTAAGCGCCCCGGCGAGCAGCGTAGTGACCGCCGCCTTGATCGCCAGCCGCGGCCGCTCGGGCGCACTCGGCGCGTGCCCCGGCTCGACCTCCTCGGGGACCCGCACGCCGAACGGCAGCGTCATGAGGAACACCATCCACCAGACGATGACGAAGACGACGAAAATGCCGAAGGCGTCCACCGCTCACACCTGCTCGAGCTCGATCAGGGTGCCGCAGAAGTCCTTGGGATGGAGGAACAGCACAGGCTTGCCGTGGGCGCCGATGCGCGCTTCGCCGTCGCCGAGGACGCGCGCGCCCTCGGCCGTGAGACGGTCGCGCGCGGCGACGATATCGTCGACCTCGAAGCACAGGTGGTGCATTGCGCCCGCCGGGTTTCGCGCCAGGAACGGCGCCACCGGCGATTCGTCGCCCAAGGGATGGAGAAGCTCGATCTTGGTGTTGGCGAGCTCGACGAATACGGTGGTGACACCGTGCTCGGGCATGTCGACGGGCTCGGACACGGCGGCGCCGAGGCGGTCGCGATAGAGCGTGCGCGCCGCCGCCAGGTCGGGAACGACGATGGCGACGTGGTTGAGGCGACCGATCACGGCACCGGCGCGGTTGCGGAACAACGGCCCATCGCCCTCATCATACGCCTTGCCCCGGCGCCTACAAGCGGACGATCTGGACCTCGACGAGCGGGCGCTTGCCACGGCTCGCCCGCAACGGCCGCCGCACCGCCACCTGCACCGCCTCGGCGACGGCCTCGTCGTCGCCGCGCGCCCGCACCGGCAAGGCGGCGAATGCGACGCGTGCGGCCTCGGCCGCGGCGGCGAGTACCTCGGCGTACTCGCCCTCATCCTCGTCGGGATGGAACAGGCCCTGGGTGCTGATGCGCGGGAGCGCGGCGAGCCCGCCGTCGCCATCGACGACCAGGGTGACGAAGGCGACCCCGTTGTGCATCATGCGCCGCCGTGTCTTCATCACCGGGGTCTCGGCGTTGACGAGCGCGCTGCCGTCGGCGACGAGGCGGCCGAAGAACACGTGGTCGACGACCTCGGCCGGCCCCGGCGCGAGGCGCAGCAAGTCACCGTTCTCGACCACCACCGACTGCGGCACCTGGAGCGAGCGGGCGAAGCGCGCGTGCTCGACGAGGTGGCGCGCCTCGCCGTGCACGGGCACCGCGATCTCGGGGCGCACCCACTGGTACATGCGTGCCAGCTCGTCGCGGCACGGGTGGCCCGAGACGTGGACGAAATGGTCGTCCTCGGTGATCACCTCGACGCCGAGCGAGATGAGGCGGTTGTGCACCCGGTTGATGGCGAGCTCGTTGCCGGGAATGATCTTCGACGAGAAGATCACCACGTCGCCCTTGCCGAGGCTCACATGGGGATGTTCGTTGACGGCGATGCGCGACAGCGCCGCCCGTGGCTCGCCCTGGCTGCCGGTGCACAGGTAGAGCACCTTGTCGGGAGGCAGGGCCGCGGCGTCGCGGTCGCCGAGAAAGGCGATGTCCTCGTCGAGGTAGCCGGTGGCGCGCGCCGCGTCGGTGATGCGCCACAGCGAGCGCCCGACGAGGGCGACCTGGCGGCCGTGCGCCTCGGCGACCGCAGCGATGGTCTCGATGCGTGCGACGTTCGAGGCGAAGCAGGCGACGGCGACGTGGCCTTCGTAGCCGCCGACGATCTCCATGAGGCTCGCGCGCACGTCGGCTTCCGAGCCCGATTCGCCCTCGCGGAAGACGTTGGTCGAATCGCACCCCCTGGCGAGCACGCCCGCGTCGCCCCAGCGGCGCAGCGCCGCCTCGTCGGTGGTGCCGCCGACCAGCGGCTGGGGGTCGATCTTCCAGTCGCCGGTGTGCAGCACCGTCCCCGCGGGCGTGCGGATGGCGAGCGCGTTGGGCTCGGGGATCGAGTGCGTGAGCGAGATCAGCTCGATCTCGAAGGGCCCGAGCTCGATCCGCCCGCCCAACGGCACCTCGGTGATTTCGAGGTCATCGAGCGCCCGGCCGGTGCCGTCCATCTCTAGCTTGCGGCGCAGCACTGCGGCGGCGAACGGCGTGGCGTAGACCGGGCAGCGCAACTGCGGCCACAGGTAGGGGACGGCGCCCAGGTGATCCTCGTGCGCGTGGGTGAGCACCAGGCCGACGAGGTCGTCGCGGCGCTCGACGATGAAGCTCGGATCGGGCAGCACCACGTCGACGCCGGGCAGGGTCTCGTCGGCGAAGGTGATGCCGAGGTCGACCATCAGCCACTTGCCGCCGTAGCAGTAGAGGTTGAGGTTCATGCCGATCTCGCCGGCCCCGCCGAGCGGCAGGAACAGAAGCTCGCCGGCGTCGCCCCCCGCGCTCACCGCCCGTCGTCCCGGTTGAGGCGGTAGATCTCGAGCAGGCCGCGCATGGTGAGGTCGGGGTCCACCCGCTCGATGGCCTCGGTCGCGGCGTGGAACAGCGGCGCCAGCCCGCCGGTGGCGACCACGGTCATGGGTGCGTCGAACTCGCCCTTGATGCGCGCGACGAGCCCCTCGATGAGCGAGATGTAGCCCCAGTAGACCCCCGACTGCATGGCCGAGATCGTCGACGTGCCGATGACGCTCTGTGGCCGCTCCGGCGCGACGCGGGGCAGCCGCGCCGCCGCGGCGTGCAGCGCCTCGAGCGAGAGGTTGACGCCCGGCGCGATGACGCCGCCGCGGTAGGCCCCGTCGGCATCGACGATGTCGAAGGTGGTGGCGGTGCCGAAGTCGATGACGATGAGCGCGCCGGTATAGGTGCTATGGGCCGCGACCGCGTTGGCGATGCGGTCGGCACCCACCTCGTCCGGCCGGTCGACCGCGATGCGCGTACCCAGCTCGGTGCCATCGCCGACGACCAGCGGCGTGCAGCCGTAGTACCGCTCGCACAGCGTCTTGAGGTTGAAGTTGCATTCGGGAACCACGCTGCCGAGGACGGCGGCGCCGATCCGCGACTTGTCGATGCCGTCGAGCACGAGCAGGTTGCCCAGCCACACCGCGTACTCGTCGGCGGTGCGCTGGGCGTTGGTCGCGGCGCGCCATTGGCCGCGCTGCTCGTTGCCCTCGTAGACGGCGAACACGATGTTGGTGTTGCCGGCGTCGATGGCGAGCAGCAGGCGTCCGCTCATGACGGCGCGCCGAAGAAGACGTCGCCGACCGTCACCGTGCGCGTGGCGCCGTGGGCGGTCTCGACCACCAGCGCGCCCGTCGCGTCGATGTCGACGAAGCGCCCGGCAAAGCTGTCGTCGTCGAGCCTCACCTCGATAGTTTCGCCCTTTCCCTTGGCCGATCGCAACCATGCCTCGCGCACCGGCGCGAAACCGTCGTCGAGCCAGCGGTTGACCCAGGTGAAGAAGTGACGGGCGAAGCTCTCGAGTGCGGCGGCCGGCGGCACATTCCCGCAGCCCTCGGCGCGCAGCGAGGTGGCGGGAAAGGGCACGTCATCGGGCGCGCTGACCAGGTTCACGCCGACACCGACGATCAGCCAGTCGAGGCGCTCGCGGGCCGTGGTCGAGGATTCGAGCAGGATGCCGGCGACCTTGCGTTCGTTGAGCAGCACGTCGTTGGGCCATTTGAACGCGATCTCGCTCAACGGCGGAACGAGTGAGCCGAGCCCGCCGGCGACGCCGAGCGCGGCGACGAAGGAAAGCTGCGCGGCCTCGAGCGGCGCGCATTCGGGACGCAGGACCAGCGACAGGTAGAGGTTCCCCGGCGGCGAGGCGAAGGAGGCGCCGCGACGGCCCCTGCCCTTGCGTTGCGCCTGCGCCCACACCAGCGTTCCGTCCTCGGCGCCGTCGGCGGCGAGGCGCTTGGCCTCGTCGTTGGTGCTGTCGACCTCGTCGCGGGCAACGAGGCGGTAGGCGGGCGGGAGCCGCGGTGTCTCGCTCACGGAACGAGGGCGGCGGCGGCGGCCCGGGCGCCTTCGAGCAGTGGCGCCGGATAGACGAAGAAGAGCAACGTAAACAGCCCCGTCGCCGCGAGCACGACGCTGATCTCGCGCCCCACCGGCCGATCGAACGGGTCGGCGGCCTCGTCGAAGTACATGAGCTTGACGATGCGCAGGTAGTAGAACGCGGCGACCACACTCGACAGCACGCCGATCACGGCGAGCGCGTAAAGCTCCGCCTCGATCGCCGCGAGGAAAATGTAGAGCTTGCCGAAGAAGCCCGCGAGCGGCGGGATGCCCGCCATGGCGAACATGAAGATGCCCATCGCCAGCGCCATCAGCGGCTGGGTGCGCGACAGGCCGGCGAGGTCGGCGATGCCCTCGACCATGCGGTCCTGACGACGCATGGCGAGGATGCACCCCCAACAGCCGACGTTCATGGCGAGGTAGATCGCCATGTAGATCAGCACCCCGCGCACGCCCTCCCCGGTGCCCGCGGCGAGCCCGATCAGCGCGTAGCCGATGTGGCCGATCGAGCTGTACGCCATGAGCCGCTTGATGTTGTTCTGCCCGATCGCGGCGAAGGCGCCGAGCAGCATCGAGGCGACCGAGATGAACACCACGATCTGCTGCCACTGGCCGATGAGGTCGCCGAAGGGGTGCATCATGACGCGCAGGAGGAGCGCCACCGCGGCGATCTTCGGCGCCACCGAGAAGAAGGCGGCGACCGGCGTCGGCGCCCCTTCGTAGACGTCGGGCGTCCACATGTGGAACGGCACCGCGGAAACCTTGAAGGCGAGGCCGGCGGCGATGAACACGATGCCGACGACGACGCCGGTCGAGACTTGCACGTCCTCGCCCGCGAACAGCCAGGCGAGCGCCGCGAAGCGGGTGGTGCCGGTGAAGCCGTAGACGAGCGAGCAGCCATAGAGCAGCATGCCCGAGGCCAGCGCGCCGAGCACGAAGTACTTGAGGCCGGCCTCGGTCGAGCGC